>JALSRO010000029.1 GCA_026984715.1 Chromatiales bacterium
AATACTGCACACCCGTAGCTGAATTGCGGATAGGAGCGGGCCCGGAATGCCTGTTCGGCATATTGGTCGATGGAGAAGCCGAAACCGTTGCAGCTGCTCTGCAGGAAATAGCCGTTGCCGGCCGAGCACTGGGTGTTCAGCTTGAACTCCTTGACTGCGCCGTCCCTGAGAAAGATCAGTTTGATATCCTGCCCGCCCACGTCACAGATCACATCCACATCCCGGTAGTAGTGCAGGGCGCTCTGGGTGTGGGCCACGGTCTCCACCACGGCGGTATCGCAGCCCAGCAGTTCGCGCAGGATATCTTTGGCGTAGCCGGTCGTTCCGACTCCCATGATCTCCAGGTGGGCCCCCTGATCCTCCACATGGCGGCGCAGCTCGCGAACGCGGTTCTGGGTATCCTCGATGGGATTCCCCTTGGACAGTCCGTAGGCGCATGCAACCACCTCTCCCTCCGGGGAGAGCAGGATCGCCTTGGTCGAGGTAGAACCGGAGTCGATGCCGAGAAAGGCGGAGACACGGCTTCCAGGCTGGCAGGCGACTGGTGTGAAGGGGGGGATACGGTAGCGGTCGAGGAATGTACGCAGCTCCGCGTCGCTGTCGACCAGACCATGTCCGGAGGCGCGCTTTTTCAACGTGCCGGCAGAGCTGTTGTGCAGATATTCACGTAGTGGAGCCGTTCCACGGTAACTCTCTTCACGCGCCGACTGCTGGCGGGAGAACTCGATGGCGCCGATGGCGGCGAAGAAATGGGCATCTTCCGGCACCGTCACCAGCTGCTCCAGTGAAGTATCCGGTGGCAGGGAGACACCCCGCTCCTTCCATACCAGGTCGAGGTTGTGGCGCCACGCCTCGGCCAATCCCCTGATGAAGGTGTTGGGTCCCCCCAGCAGCAGTACAGTGGGCATGAGGGTATTGCCGCGGGTCAGTACACTGAGATTCTGTTGCACGATGGCTTCGAACAGCGAGGCCATCAACTGATCTTCAGGTACACCGAGTTTCTGCAGACTGTTGATGTCGGTCTCGGCGAAGACGCCGCATTTGCCGGCTACCGGGTGAAGTTTGATTCCGTAGTAGGGCATGGAGCCGAGCCGGTCGGAGGAGATGTTGAGTTTGGTGGCGATCTTGTCCAGCACCGCGCCGGTCCCTCCGGCGCACTTGTCGTTCATGGTGCAGATCTTTTTTTTCTGGCCTGTGGAGGGATCCTCCTGGAACAGGATGATCTTGGCGTCCTGCCCCCCAAGTTCGATTACCGAGCCGGTGTCGGGGTGGAGTTTCTCCACCGCCTGTGAAACCGCATTCACCTCCTGGACGAATCGTGCTCCAAGGCTCTGCGCCAGGCTGCTGCCGCCGGAACCGGTAATGGCGATCTGCAGCTGTTCCGGGCGGCTCAGATCGAGCTCCTGTTCTATCTGCTGCAGGAACTCCAGGACCCGCTTCCCCTGCTTGCCGTCGTGGCGGCAGTAGCGTTTCCATATCGTGTCATCCGTCCGGGCATCGACCACTACCGCCTTCACGGTGGTAGAGCCCACATCCAGGCCCATGCGCCAGCGATTCATGTTCCCTTTTTCATCCGTCGGGAGATGGATGCGATGAAGTTCGCGGCGCTGCCAGCCCAGCGACTCCCCCTGGGAGGGGAAAATATGGCGCGGTTCGCTTCCGGGTGCCGTCTGAGATACTCCTCTATTTCGGATATGGTCAGATCGGTGCTCTGCAGTACCTGTTCAAATTCGACCTGCGCCTTGCGATATGCCTCGCCCAGGGCCATCTGTACCCGGCTATGGGCATTGATTTCACCTTCCCCGGCGGTCTCGATGGGCAGGAAGATCATCTCGGGATAGTCGGATACCACCGCAGCCATCACTCCGTCCGATTGGGTGGATGGCATGCAGCCAAAAGGTTTCAGGGAGAGGACCATGTGGCAATCATGGTTGATCACCGCATGGATGCTTTTTGCAACCTCCAGGTGTCCCTCGCCACCTGTGATGCGGGAGTGGTAGTAGTGGTGTCCCAGACGTTTCAGATCATTCAATGGGACCGGCTCCTTGATGGAGCCGCCCAGTGCCTCGCTGAAACGGCTGTAGGCGCGCAGAAACAGGCGTTCCCCCAGGGTTATGATTGCCATGCGATAGAGGTGGCGCAGTGGATTGCGGTTCCCCTTGAGGCCGAAACGCTCACGGTATCCTGCCTTGATGTCCCAGAACACATATAGTAGCCAGGTCGATACCGGATTGATGCGCACCTCTGCCCCTTCCCGCTCCAGGAATCGCAGCATGTTGAAATTTCCATCCCCTTCAGTCAGTTGGGCCCAGAACTCGCCGGTGATCTGAACCAGCGGTTTCACCCGGGTTCGATCCACCTCGATGCGTGAGAGAATCTCCCGGCACTGCTCCAGCCCGCCGATGATATGGGGGGATGAGAGGAATCGGTTGAGTTTCCGGCTGGTGTTCACTATCGGACCCAGCAGGGGGAGCGACTCCAGGAGGTCGGTCCACCTGTTCGTCACAAGGGCCGCATGGTGTCTGCCGATGGCCCGGTAGAGAATCTCGGCGCAGCGCTCCAGGGCTCGATCGGTGGCACCCTTGGTTACTTCGTAGGGGCGGATCTGGTACCCCATCTCATTGAGCAGATCCCCCAGCAGTACGCTGTGTATGATTGAAAGATAGAAGTCGAAATCGGTTTGCAGCCCCGCCTCCCGGCCCTCCCTGTCATAGCCTTCGGTCTGCTGAAACAGCAGCACCCTGAAGCCGCCGAAACCGGCATTCTGCAGTGCGTTGTGGTACTCTGCTTCGTACATCCCGAAACGGCAGGGGCCGCAGCTGCCAGCGGTCAGAAACACATATTCATCGATGATCCGTTCGCGGGAGAGGCCGCTTTCCTGGAGCTGTTGCAGGTATTTGACCAGGTTTCCCACGGTAAAATAGGTGGGGTTGCACTGCCCGTTGTTGCTGTACTCCTTGCCGGTCTGCAGTGCGGCCAGATCGGGGGTGGGCAGATGTTCGCAGCGGTAGCCGAGGCTCTCCAGTGCCGCTTTGAGCAGCTGTTCGTGCTTGAGGGTGAGACCGCCAAACAGCAGAGTGGTGGTGGCACGTTCCTGCGCCGTGAAGGGACGCGGCGCGGGGCGCTGGAACCGGGAATCGTTGGATGACGGTCCGGCTGGATGAAAATGGTGTCCTGCATTCCGCGAAAAACCGCTACAATCGTCCATCGTTCCGGGGTGTCCTTTCAGTGCTGGTATCCTGATGAGAAAGACTATGTTTGCCTGCGGGATGTGTCAAGGCCGTACCCCCACAAACAAGTAGCAGCGGAGGAGCTATGAAACGTGTAGGAGCGCATGTGAGTATATCCGGAGGGGTGCAGAACGCCCCGCTGAACGCACGGGAGATTGGTGCCAGGGCGTTCGCCATGTTTACCAAGAATCAACGCCAGTGGCGGGCAAAACCCTATACCGATGAGCAGATCGAGCAGTTTGTGGCCAACATGGAGAAGGGCGGGTTTCGTCCCTGTGATGTACTGCCCCATGACGCCTATCTGATCAATCTCGGCCATCCCGATGCCGAGGCCCGGGAAAAGTCCTTTTCCGCCTTCGTGGACGAGATGCGCCGTTGTGCCCAGCTGGGGCTCATCTATCTCAATTTTCACCCTGGCAGCCACCTGCGCCAAATCGATGAGTCAGCCTGTCTGGATCTGATTGCGGAATCGCTCAACCGGGCGCTGGAGCAGACCGAGGGGGTAACGGCGGTGATCGAGAACACGGCGGGTCAGGGATCCAACGTGGGCTACCGCTTTGAACATCTGGCCTATCTGATAGAGCGGGTCGAGGACAAGACACGGGTGGGGGTCTGCCTGGACACCTGTCACACCTTCACTGCGGGTTACGATCTGCGCAGCCGTGAAGCCTACGAGAGGACCATGCAGGAGTTCGACTCTGTTGTCGGGTTCTCCTACCTGAAGGGGATGCATCTCAATGACTCCAAGGTGGATCTCGGCAGCCGGGTGGACCGGCATGAGAGCCTGGGCAAGGGAAAGCTGGGGATCGACCCCTTCCGTTTCATCATGCAGGACGAGCGATTGGACGAGATGCCCCTGATTCTGGAGACGGTGAATGCTGATCTTTGGCCCGACGAGATCGCCATGCTGTACAGCTTTCAGGAGTGATACTGGCCCGGAAACAATAGACATATGTCACATTCACTGCTTCAGCCGGATGCCGGAACAAGGCGCAGTGCGCAGGCAAGGGTTGGTTCCCTGGCAGCAGGATGTTGAAAATGGCGGCACACCCCTTTGCTGCAAACAGGCTGCCGAGTAACAGCGTTTTTCAACAGCCTGCTGCTAGTGGAGGTCGCCCCAGTACATCTCCCACTCGCGACAGAGGGAGATCCCTGTCCAGTGCGCTGGAGCGCCACGGATGCATACGATATATATTATTGCCGGGTTAATAACTCTATGATTTTCATTGAAAGGCAACGGCTGAACGCCGAGATATTTTTTTTGCGGGTTACTGTTATGTGGTATGCGGCTCTTCCCCTGATCGAGTGGGTGAAACCGGGCCATCCTTGGCACAGAGAGTGCCGCTGCGCGGTGGCCCTTCACCTACTCGATTTGGTGAAGAGCCAATAAAAAGGGGCCGCCGGGGGGCGGCGGCCAAAACTATCTCAACGATAGCGATCCACTCTCCATGTGCCCGGCTATTATCCATTCTGTTCAGCGAATGCAGCCAGTCTCTTTTGTGACAACTGTGTAAATCATGGTGTCGTCAAAATGGAGACCGGCCAGTTCGGGGTGGTGTTTCGCCACGCCGATTTCCGCCAGCCGCCGCAGTGCCGCTCGTAGCGCCGCACTGCCCTGTTTGCGGCCCGAAAAGCCGAGCCGTGGGGCCACCGATTCCCACCCCCGATTCTGCAGGACGCGCAGGACGAGCAGCTCCCGATCCAGGGTGTGGAGCGCATCCGCGACGTTGCGATTGGCCAGTGCCCCGAAAACCAGTTTGTTGATGGCCTCCATGCACACTTCGTATCCACGTCTTCCATAGGCAAATGAAATGGCGTCCCGCCACTCTTGCGCACTCATGCCGCCGGTCGGTGGGGGAGGAAGGTCCTGCAGTAGCCGCAGTACTATCCCAACCTCCAGCTCGCGCAGCGGGCCGCCCAACATTGTTGGTAACTGAAGCAGCAGGTGGCTTCGGAGTCGTCGCTGGAGTGCGCTGCCCTCGGGTGTGAGGGGATGTAGCATGAGCACCGAGTTGGTACCGCTGCTCGCCTCCCGGCGGAGTCCCAGTCGGACCGAGTGGAACTCCAGTCGGCGCCAGAAATCGAGCAATTCCGAGGTGGCGCCAAAGCTGGTACCGACGGCATCCACTCCCGTACCGGCATTCCTCTGGAGGATCTCCCTGACCAGCCGTGTTCCCACTCCACGCCGCGTGGCCGCGGGATGCACGGCCAGCCTCATGATACGGGTGTAGCGTAGTTGTGCCGCCTCGGGAAATCCGGCATGCACCGCCAG
>JALSRO010000030.1 GCA_026984715.1 Chromatiales bacterium
ACCAGTTCAAGGGCATGAAAGGAGGTCTATGCCAAACGGGAAGGTTCGAACACCTTGCGATAGATAGGTGTACCGATAAAGAGCAGGGGGTAAATGGCCCTCTTCGACACAAAAGGGTCGAGTTCTAGAGCTAGCTGAGCGTTTTCTGCAAAATATGAAAAAGGAGAGGCAGCCCTCTCCTTTCCAGTTTCTTGATAGATCAACCCGACAATCGGACGAGCAAGAGGTTCAGCCGCCCCCCATACGCTTGCGCAGGCGCTGAATGGTCTGCAGCTGGGCCGCCGCTTCTGCCAGCTCCGCCTGCGCCCGGGCGTAGTCAATCTCGCTCTTCTTGTCCTTCAGGGCCTGCTCGGCGCGATTCTTGGCTTCCAGCGCCGCCGCCTCGTCCAGATCTGCCGCCCGCACAGCTGTGTCTGACAGGATGGTTACCGTATGTGGCTGAACCTCCAGCACACCACCGGATATATAGTAATACTCCTCCTCCCCGCTACCGGTGGTAACCTTGACCTCGCCCGCGCGCAACGTGGACAGAAGCGGGGCATGACGCGGCATGATCCCCACCTCCCCCATCTCTGCGGGGGCCAGGAGAAACTGCGCAGGCCCAGAGAAGATCTCCAGCTCGGCGCTGACGATGTCAACATGCATGGTCATGGCCATATGCTACTCCCGCAGGTTAGATGCTCTTGGCTTTTTCGACCGCTTCTTCGATGCCGCCAACCATATAGAAAGCCTGCTCCGGCAGGTGGTCGTATTCACCCTCGATAATGGCCTTGAATCCGGCGATGGTATCCTTCAGCGACACATACTTGCCGGGCGAACCGGTGAACACTTCTGCCACGAAAAAGGGCTGGGAGAGGAAGCGCTGAATCTTGCGCGCCCGGGCCACCACCTGCTTGTCCTCCTCGGAGAGCTCGTCCATACCGAGGATGGCGATGATGTCCTTCAGCTCCTTGTAGCGCTGCAGCGTGTTCTGCACTGCGCGCGCGGTGTCGTAGTGCTCCTGTCCGATGATCAGGGGATCCAGCTGGCGGCTGGTTGAGTCCAGCGGGTCCACCGCCGGGTAGATCCCCAGCTCGGCGATCTGCCGGGAGAGCACCACGGTGGCATCCAGGTGGGCGAAGGTGGTCGCCGGTGACGGATCGGTAAGGTCGTCGGCGGGGACGTACACAGCCTGGATGGAGGTGATGGATCCGGTCTTGGTGGAGGTGATGCGCTCCTGCAGCACGCCCATCTCCTCCGCCAGGGTGGGCTGATACCCCACCGCGGACGGCATGCGCCCCAGCAGGGCGGATACCTCGGTTCCCGCCAGCGTATAGCGATAGATGTTGTCGATGAACATGAGCACGTCACGCCCTTCGTCACGGAAATACTCCGCCATGGTGAGGCCGGTGAGCGCAACGCGCAGACGGTTGCCGGGAGGCTCGTTCATCTGGCCATAGACCAGGGAGACCTTGTCGAGGACGTTGGACTCCTTCATCTCGTGATAGAAGTCGTTACCCTCACGGGTACGCTCCCCCACCCCGGCAAACACCGAGTAGCCACTGTGCTCGATGGCGATGTTGCGGATCAGCTCCATCATGTTGACGGTCTTACCCACGCCGGCGCCGCCGAACAGGCCGACCTTGCCACCCTTGGCGAACGGACAGAGCAGGTCGATAACCTTGATCCCGGTCTCCAGCAGTTCGGCACCACCCGCCTGCTCGTCATAGGTGGGGGCCTTGCGGTGGATTGGCCAGGTGGTGTCGTGCTCGACCTCACCCTGGTTGTCGATAGGCGCACCCAGAACGTTCATGATGCGCCCCAAGGTACCGGTACCAACGGGAACATTGATCGCCTCACCGGTATTCTCCATCTCCATTCCGCGCTTGAGCCCGTCGGTACTGCCTAGCGCGATGGTGCGTACCACCCCATCACCCAGTTGCTGCTGCACTTCCAGCGTGAGGTTCGCCTCCCTGTTGACCAGCGCATCATAGACCTTGGGCACGGAATCACGCGGGTACTCCACGTCAACCACAGCGCCGATTATTTGTACGATCTTTCCAGAACTCATTTGTCGGTACCCCTTGAATTTAAAATCTCTTCTGTGATGCGGCAGTGCACATCCACCTCCTGAAATCTATACCGCTGCGGCGCCGCTCACGATCTCGGACAGCTCCTGCGTAATGGCGGCCTGGCGTGCCTTGTTGTATACCAGTTGCAGATCCTTGATGAGCTCGCCGGCGTTGTCGGATGCGCTCTTCATGGCAACCATGCGGGCCGCCATCTCGCAGGCGATGTTCTCCACCACCCCTTGGTAGACCTGGGATTCGATGAAGCGCATAAGCAATCCATCCAGCACCACCTTGGCATCCGGCTCGTAGAGATAGTCCCAGTGATGCTTGAGCTCCTCGTCATCGACCGCCTCGACCGGCAGTAGCTGCTGCACATCCGGCCGTTGTGTCATGGTATTGACGAAGTTGTTCTGCAGCAGGATCAGCCGATCGATCCGTCCCTCGTAATAGGCATCCAGCATCACCTTGACCGGGCCTATCAGATCGGTGAGCTTGGGCCGGTCGCCCAGATGGGTCACCTCACTGACGATGTTTGCCCCGAGGCGCTTGACGAACCCCAGCCCCTTGTTTCCAATCACGCAGACATCCAGCTCAGCCCCCTTGTCACTCCACCCCTTCATCGTCTTGACGGCGGTACGGAACAGATTGACATTGAGACCGCCGCACAGCCCGCGATCGCTGGAGATGAGGATGAAACCAACCCGCTTCACCTCTCTCTCTAAGAGGAAAGGGTGCTGATATTCGGGATGTGCATTGGCCAGGTGGCCTATGACATTACGAATCTTCTGAGCATAGGGCCGCGAAGCGAACATGCGATCCTGGGCGCGGCGCATCTTGCTCGCCGCTACCATCTCCATGGCCTTGGTTATCTTCTGTGTATTCTGAATACTCTTTATCTGAGTACGTATTTCCTTAGCACCGGCCATCGGTTACGCCTCGCTTACCAGGTATGGTTGGCTTTGAAATCATCCATCGCCTTGCGCATGGCGGCGGCAATCTCGTCATTGTAATCGCCGCTGGCGTTGATCTTGTCCAGCAGCTCGCCGTGTGATGAGCGCAGATAGCCGTGCAGAGCCTGTTCGAAGTCGACTATCTTGCTAACTTCAACATCGTCCAGATACCCCTCTTCTGCCGCAAACAGAGAGAAGGCCATCTCGGCAATAGAGAGGGGGGAGTACTGCTTCTGCTTCATCAGCTCGGTAACGCGCTGTCCCCGCTCCAGCTGCTTGCGCGTAGCCTCGTCCAGGTCAGATGCAAACTGCGCGAATGCAGCCAGTTCACGATACTGGGCGAGAGAGAGTCGCACACCGCCACCCAGCTTCTTGATGATCTTGGTCTGGGCAGCGCCGCCCACGCGAGATACCGACAGACCGGCGTTTATGGCAGGCCGGATACCTGCGTTGAACAGATCGGTCTCGAGGAAGATCTGGCCGTCGGTAATGGAGATAACGTTGGTCGGGACGAATGCCGATACGTCACCGGCCTGTGTCTCGATGATCGGCAGCGCCGTCAGGGAACCGGTCTTGCCTTTCACCTTGCCACCGGTGAGCTTCTCGACATGCTCGGCGCTGATACGTGCAGCCCGTTCGAGCAGACGGGAGTGAAGATAGAACACATCGCCAGGATACGCTTCCCGCCCAGGCGGCCTCCGCAGCAGCAGCGAAACCTGGCGGTAGGCCCAGGCCTGCTTGGTCAGATCGTCATAGATGATGAGAGCATCCTCTCCTTTCTCGAGGAAGTACTCACCCATCGCGCAGCCGGCGTAGGGAGCGATATATTGCATCGCGGCAGATTCGGAGGCGGTTGCTGCCACCACGATGGTGTGCTCCATGGCACCATGCTCTTCGAGCTTGCGCACCACACCGGCTACCGAGGAGTTCTTCTGCCCGATGGCGACATAGATACACTTGATGCCGGTACCCTTCTGGTTGATGATGGCATCGATGGCAACGGCCGTCTTGCCGGTCTGGCGATCGCCGATGATCAGCTCGCGCTGGCCGCGGCCGATGGGCACCATTGAATCGATAGCCTTGAGGCCGGTCTGCACCGGCTGATCCACCGACTGGCGCTCAATAACACCGGGAGCTATCTTCTCGATGGGAGAGGTCTTCTCCGCTTCCACCGGCCCCCTGCCATCAATTGGGTTTCCCAGCGAATCCACCACCCGGCCAAGCAGCGCCTCACCAACGGGAACCTCGAGGATGCGCCCGGTACATTTGACGCTGTCGCCTTCGGAGATGTGCTCATAGGAGCCGAGTATCACGGCACCCACCGAGTCCCGCTCCAGGTTCAGGGCCATTCCATAGGTGTCCCCGGGGAACTCTATCATCTCACCGGACATGACGTCAGACAGACCGTGGATACGGGCTATACCATCCGACAGACTCACTACCGTACCTTCGGTGCGGGCCTCGGTGACAGTCTCAAAACCTTCAATACGTTTCTTGATTAATTCGCTGATCTCTGCGGGATTCAGTTGCATTTTGTTTATCCTCTATTCGGCACGCCCTAGCGCAACAGCACATGGGCCAAACGATCCAGTTGCCCCTTGGCCGAGCCATCAATCACCAGGTCCCCGGCACGGATCACCGCGCCACCCAGCAAACTCTCATCGACCCTGCACTCCAGCACGACCTCACGTCCCAACCGCTTCTTGAGGGCGGCGGCAATCGCCTCCTGCTGGCTTTTGTCGAGGGATTGCGCCGAGATCACCTCCGCGCTCATCACGCCCTCCGCTTCTGCACGGGCCTTTTCATAGAGCTCGGCTATCTCCGGCAGCAGATCGAGACGATCGTTTTCGATCAGTGTGGCAATGAAGTTCTTTCCCTGCTCATTCAGCTTTTCACCGCACAGCTCGCCGAACAATCCACTCAACTGCGTGGCATCGATCCTGGGGTTTCCAATGAGTGCGCTCATCTCCGGGTTGCTGGCAATGGCAGCACACAGTTGCAGCGTCTCGGACCAGCTCTTCAGCTCCCCCTGCTGTTGCGCCAGCTGAAATACCGCTTCAGCATAAGGTCGGGCAATCGTGGTTTTTTCAGCCATGGGTAATCAGACCACCCTATATCTGAGCGACCAGATCGGTCAGCAGCTTCTGATGGGCCTTCGGGTCAACCTCTTTCTCCAGCACCCGCTCGGCTCCGGCTACAGCCAGCGAGACCACCTGGCCTCTCAGCTGCTCCCTGGCGCGATTGGCCTCCTGCTCGATCTCCGCGTTGGCGGCCGCCAGCAGGCGCTCACCTTCGGTTCGGGCGCTCTCCTTGGCCTCCTCCACGATCTCGCCAGCACGCTTCTGGGCCTGGGCGATGATCTCGGCTGCCTGCTGCTTCGCTTCGGCGATCTTCTCCGCCGCGCGCTTGCGGGCCAACTCTTGCTCATGTTCGCCACGCTCCGCAGCTGCCAGTCCGTC
>JALSRO010000031.1 GCA_026984715.1 Chromatiales bacterium
GAAACTGATTGTAGCGTTTCAATCCATTGGAGGTCCCCGCCAGGTCCAGAATGATGCGCGGTGGATTGGTGGTGGTAAAACTCACCGGCCGTGAAGCAGGCTCATTCATCTCCAGGACCAGAGAGGCCTCACTTCCCGGCTGATCGGTCACCCGTACCTCTTTCAGCACATTGGCAAAACCTGTCGACCATCCTGTCAGGGCCGCGCCCACCACAAGGGTCAACACCAACTTGTGCATACGGCCAGACTGACCGCCTCTCTTCCTGAAATGCGCTATGCTTCTATCTGTCTTGGTCTCTCGTTTCATCGTCTTCCCCACCCTTAATCCTTCAGACTGATCTGGGCCGGACGCTCCATCCATCCACCCATGCCATCAGAGATGATTTCAGTTATCTTGATCCTGTCTCGCGACAACTCCGTTACGCGCCCATGATTGTGACCCAGATGATTGTTCTTTCTCACCTGATAGACCGCTCCATCCGGAGACTGTACCAGCGCCACCAGCTGCCCGGCCTTCTGCAGACTCCCGACCATGCGCAGCGTATCGAGCTGGAATGCCTCCAGTGGTTCACGCTTACGTTTGGCATCCGGATGAACGCCGCTGTTCTTGCGGTGCTTGTTCATGCGCTGCAAACCGGTTATCGACAGAAAGGGATCACGCAGGTTGGATGCCTGATAGCGAAACCCCTCCTCCTTAACCAGCGGTGGCAGCGGTTTCACTTTTCCCTTTCTGGTCTCGCGGATCTTGGCTACGTAGCTCACCAGATCATCGACATTGTCGTTGGCGCACCCGCTCAGCAGGCTCCCGGTAACCAGCACCAGAGCGATGGGCAGAAGCGAATATCCGCACCTGCGTTGGCCGATCATTTTTTCCCCTCCTTCCTCTCCTTACGGATCTTTTTCTGCTCTTCTTCACTGAGATAGCGATAGGTTCTGGCAGTCAGGTCCATTACCAGTTTCGATGCATCCTCCTTGCCCGCCTTGCGAATCGAAATGTTGTGCAACGTGACGATGCGTGACAGCGCCGCGGTATCACTGATGAATTTGCCAAACTGGTGATAGGTGCCTACCACGCGAATCTGGATCGGCAGCTCTGCATAGAACTCCTTGAGCTGCTCCTGCTGCGGTTTGAACAGCTGGAACTCGAGACCGTTCCCAATTCCCGCCTGAGATATGTCCACCAGAAGTTCGGCAATCTCCGCTTTTCCCGGGAGCTGTTGCAGCATGTTGTTGAACATGTCCCGCATCACCTTGTTCTGCTCCTGGTAGGCATCGAAATTGGAGGCCAGCAACTGTTTCTGCTCCAGCTCCTGTTTCAACTCCGTCTCCATCGAGCGCCGCTGCTCCAGCTGTTCGAGCTGTCCACTGATAACGAGAAAATATCCCGCAACCAGCACGACGACACCGATCAGTGAACTGAGAGCCAGTTGAAGATGACGCGGCCATCCGCAGATGTTGCTCAAATCAAGCTCTGCGCTCGCCAAATCGGAAATACTCATCAGCCCGCCTCCACCTTGTTTTCGTCGTGTGCAGTCACGTGGCTCACCCGCAGCACGAAGCGGCTACTGCGATCACTGGAGCGCTCGTCCTTGCTTTCAATCACCTCCAGGCGCGGATCGGCCACCCACTCCGCTCCATCCAGCTGGCGCATCAAATCCGACACGTTGGCATTGGATTGCGCCACCCCTTCGATCTCCAGCACCGTGCCGCGCTGCTTCATTGCGGTGAAGTAGACTCCGGCAGGGATGACCCGGGCCAGCTCATCCAGCATATGAACGACGGCGGTACGGCTGCTCTGCAGCTCGCCGATCACCTCCATGCGCGCCATCAGCTGCTGCTTTTCTTTCTTCAGCTCCTTGATGCTTGCGATGCTCTTGTCGAGAGAGGCAATCTGCTCCTGCAGATAGGTGTTGCGTTTCTGCTGCGCATCGATCAGTTCGCCGATATAGAGGTAACCACCCAGCACGATGGCCAGGGCAGAGAGGGTCCAGCCGGCGGCAAACATGGCGAAACGGCGCTGCTGCCCCTTGCGCCGCGCCTCCCGCCAGGGCAAGAGATTTATTTGTTTCATTGATCAAAACTCCTCAGGGCAAGACCACAGGCAATCATCATTGCCGGCGCCTCTCTCTCCAGCTCCTGAGCAACCACCCCGGGCGCCAGAGTCATGGAGCAAAAAGGGTTCGCGACAGATGCGGGAATCCCGCAGATTTCGGTAACTGCCGATGCAACTTCGGGAATGGTTGCGCACTCGCCGGAGAGCACCACATGGTCCACGTGGCTGACACCGCTTGCGGAGAAAAAGAACTGCAGCAGACGGGTGCACTGCTGCCCCACCGCCTTGCGGAATGAAGGTAGAACCTCCACTTCGAAATCTTCTGGGAGCTCGCTGCTGCGGCGTGCCTGCTCTGCCTGCTCGTAGGTCAGCCCGTAGTGCTGCTGGACCGCCTCCGTGAGCTGAACATCGCCAAACATCTGCTCACGGGTGTAGATGCTCTTCCCATCCCGCAGCACTACCATGGTCGTGGTAGTGTCGCCCACGTTGATCAGGGCGACGGTGTGCACTTTGGAGCCACCTGCAATCTGGTTGCCGAGCAGTGGAAAAGCGTTCTCCAGGGCAAAAGTTTCCACATCCATGACGCTCGCATTCAATCCAGCCTGCTCCAGTACCGCGATACGGGCATCCACGTTTTCGCTACGGGATGCCACCAGAAGAACCTCCACCAGTTCCCCCTCGCCGACCGGTTCCCCCACACAGAAGTCCAGGTTGACCTCCTCCATGGGATAGGGGATATACTGCGCAGCCTCCACCTCGATCTGCTCCTCCAGCTCCCCCTCGCTGAAACTTGCGGGCATGGTGATGGTCTTGGCGATAACCTGAGAGCTGCTCACCGCAACTGCGCTGTTCCCCACCTTGCTTCCGGAACGGAGAAAGGCGCGCTGAACAGTAGCCGCCACTGCATTCACATCCTTGATATCGTTCTCCACCATTGCGTTCATGGGCATCTTTTCCACCGCAAAGCGTTCCACACGGTAGCCTGCTCCATTGCGCGACAGCTCTATCAGGCGTACTGCCGAAGCTCCGATATCCACTCCAATCACTTTCTTTTTTTTGCTTTCCCAGAAACGTGCCAACATCACCAAGACTCCTTCTCTACCGACACCCGGCCTGTACAGTTTTTTTTACCAATGCGGTGTCACTCTGTTACTAGCTATCGGCAGAGCGATGTTTTTTCTTTACCTGGGGATACGAGATGATGTGCAGCCATTGCGATACGTGCAGTGGAAACCGCCAGGAAGGTCGCGGCATCGCCACCACCAACGGTCGCCGTCGACAGACGCCGGAGGATAGGAGGCCAGATGGCATTCAAGCATGGAGGAGTCGGCTGCGGGCCGGCACGCCACGGCCTGTCATTCAATATCGTATGGTTAGAGGCTTCAGGCAGGCACCGGATCTGCGTTTCATCCCGCTGGGCAGGGATATCCGAGTGTCGCGGGCGCAGGAATGCGCTCGGGCGACCTTGGCAAGGGAACGACCCTTGCCTGCCCACGGCGCCGCGTTCCAGCACCTGCCCGAAGCCCTGAATGCGGCATCTGTTTCGCGAGGTTGGCGAAACATTTATACTATCGGGCTGTTTCAGGCCGGTTCCACTACTTTACTTCTGCCCATGTTGTCGCGACGCAAGATTTTCATGTTCAGTACCATCGCGGTACTGCTCCTTCTCCTCGCCGGAGCGGCTGCCACCGCTGCGGCCTGGTTCTATCTCAACCCCCGGCTGCCGCCCATCGACGCCCTGAAGGAGGTAAAGCTGCAGACCCCCCTGCGCGTCTACAGCGCGGATGGGCGGCTGCTGGCAGAGTACGGGGAACAGCGCCGTATCGCGCTGCACTATGATGAGATACCGCCCACCATGATAAAAGCGGTACTGGCAGCGGAGGATGACCGTTTTTTCGAGCACAATGGCGTCGATATCAAGGGAATCCTGCGCGCCGCCATAACGCTGCTGCGCACCGGCGAAAAGAGCCAGGGAGGGAGCACCATCACCATGCAGGTGGCGCGCAATTTCTTTCTGGGAAGGGAGAAAACCTACCTACGCAAGATCAACGAGATTCTACTTGCTCTCAAGATCGAGAAGGAGCTGAGCAAACAACAGATTCTGGAACTCTACCTAAATAAGATCTATTTCGGGAATCGGGCCTACGGGGTGGGGGCGGCCGCACGAGCCTACTACGGAAAGGATCTGAACGAACTCAGCGTGGCGCAGATGGCGATGATCGCCGGCCTGCCCAAGGCCCCCTCCATCTACAACCCGATCGCCAACCCACAGCGGGCGCTGGCGCGGCGCAACTATGCCCTCGAGCGGATGCATGCCCTGGGCAGCATCGATGACATTACCTACCGGAAGGCGCTTGCGGAGCAGGACACTGCCCGCCGACACAAAACCCAGCCCGAGGTGGAAGCCCCCTACCTCGGAGAGATGGTGCGCCGCGAAATGGTAAAGCGCTACGGAAAAACGGCGTACAACGCCGGCTACCGGGTATTCACCACCATCGACAGCCGGCTGCAGGCTGCGGCCAACAGGGCTGTACGCAGGGGTCTGCTCAGCTACCTCCATCGCCACGGTTACCCCGGCCCCGAAAGGCACTTCGACCTGCCCGCCACGGAGCTGGAACGGTGGCTGCGCAACCGCCGGAGCAACGCTGCGGCCGCTCTGCCCGAGGAGCTCGCCGGAGCAATGAGGAAAGTGCAACAGCTCCCGGTACTGGGAGGGCTCTCCCCCGCACTGGTACTACGCGTCGACAACAGTGGCATAACCGCCTGGATTGCTGCGGATGACCGATTGATTACACTGCCACACACCAGTATCGCCTGGGCACTCCAGACGGCTGGGGAAAGGGGCAAGGCCCCAAGAAGGCCCGGAGACATCTTCACTGCCGGGGATCTCATCAGGGTTCAACCATCGAACCAGGGGAAGTGGGAGCTGGCAGGTCTGCCGCAGACCGAAGCAGCCCTGGTTTCCCTCGATCCGCACGATGGTGCCATTCTTGCCCTCACCGGGGGCTTCGACTACTTCAAAAGCAAGTTCAACCGGGCCATCCAGGCCGAGCGTCAACCGGGATCATCGTTCAAGCCCTTTATCTACTCTGCGGCTCTGGAGAAGGGATATACGGCAGCCAGCATCATCAACGATGCCCCCGTCGTCATGGATGACGAGAATCTCGACGAGACCTGGAAACCGCAGAACTACAGCGGCAACTTCTACGGCCCTACCCGCCTTCGGGTGGCACTGACCAAATCGCGCAATTTGGTCTCCATCCGCCTGTTGCGCAGCATCGGCGTCGGATATGCAGCCAAGTACGCCACTCGTTTCGGGTTCCGCTCCGATCATCTGCCACGCGACCTCTCCCTCGCCCTGGGAAGCGGCAGCGTTACACCGCTGGAGCTC
>JALSRO010000032.1 GCA_026984715.1 Chromatiales bacterium
AGGTTGGCGGCGCCCCCCCGTTTCAGAGCCAGCCACCGGTTGCGGTAAAGCGAATACTCCGCCACCGTGTTGCCATCCAGTTGCAGGACCACCTTCTCGGGAAGGAAAGAGAGCTCGCCGGCAACAGTGAGATAGATCGACACCTGTTCCAACCGGGTCTGACCACTCAACAGCCGCATCTTGTGATCCAGCCCGAGCATGCCGCGCTTTACCTCATCCAGTGCTGCATCCAGCTCCCCGGGGGCACTCTCTCCGGCCCCCACAGGGCGCCACATGGTACAGCAGCAGAGCAACACAACCAGGCCAATCCTTGTCTCACGCTTCATACATCGATTTTACCACCAAGCATCTTCCAATGTGGTCATATTATTAACCCGGCAATTGCGGGGGGAGCGATAGCGACACCGTTTCGGCGACGTACCTCGATGAACTCACAGCTGAATTGCTGTACCCTTGGCGCCGGGCTGCTCTATTCAACTTACCGCCCCCTGCCGTTTCGCCAGTTCGCGACTCGCGGCGGCATGGCTCTGCCGCTTTTCAGGAACCCATTCCGGATCGGCTTCCGGCCAGCCCTGGATGTGCCGCATCACGAGGGCAGCGAGCGCCTCGGTATGATCCGTTCTGAGATTGAGGGCAGGAATATAGTCATAATTTTTGCCGCCTGCATCGAGGAAATAGCGGCGGTTTTCCCGGCCGATCTCCTCCAGAGTCTCCAGACAGTCGGCAGCAAACCCCGGGCAGATCACATCGGCTGACTCCACCCCGGCAGCACCCCACTCCTTCAAGATCACGTCGGTATAGGGTTCGACCCACCGGGCTCGTCCGATACGGGACTGGAACGCCACCTGCCAGGAATTCTCGTCCAACTCGAGACGCTGCGCCACCAAGCGTGCCGTGGCCTGACACTGGCATGGGTAAGGATCCCCCTTGCGCCAGGCGTCATGGGGAATGCCGTGGAAAGAGAAAAGTAGTCTGTCCGGCCGCGTACCGCGCCGCTGCCAATGTTCCCGAATACTGTTCGCCAACGCTTCGATATAGGCAGGTTCACTGTGATAACCGGTGATGAAACGTATCTCGGGAATCCAGCGCACCCTTTGCAGATGGCTGCTCACCGCATCAAAGGTGGAGGCTGTGGTGGCGGCGGAATATTGGGGATAGAGAGGAAACACCACGATTCGCTGACACCCCGCCGCAAGCAACTCGTCGAGCCCCTGGCCAATGGAGGGGGAACCATAACGCATCGCCACCACCACCTTTACGGGGCCGGCCACCCGCTCGGAGAGAAGCAGTTGCAGGATACGCCGCTGCTCCAGAGTAGTCTCCAGTAACGGAGAGCCCGCCTCCGTCCAGATGGAGCCGTAGGCCTCTGCGGAGCGCTGTGGCCGCCTGCGGAGTATGCTTCCGTGCAGAATCAGCCACCACAGCGGCCTTGGCAACTCGACGATCCGGGGATCCCACAAGAACTCTGCCAGATAGCGCCTGAGGGCAGATGGAGTTGGTGCATCCGGCGTACCCAGATTGGTCAGCAGAACCCCAATCTGTTCATCGGAGCCGTGAGTGTAGTCGGTTTTTCCCTGGTATCTGCTCATGCTTGTCGGGTCAGGTTGTCTGGCCCGTGACAGATGAGAGTATGCAGCAGCAGTGACAAAAAAGGGCGCGGTAACATCCGCGCCCATCTATATCGCGCCAGGAAAGGGTTATTTCCCGGCCCCCGCATTCACTCGCTCACGCAGCTCCTTGCCAGCCTTGAAATGGGGAACATACTTTCCCGACAGGGAAACCGCCTCGCCTGTCTTGGGATTGCGCCCCACCCGGGGAGGACGGTAGTGCAGTGAAAAACTCCCGAAACCGCGCACTTCGATACGCTCTCCGTTGGCAAGCGATTGCGCCATCCGGTCCAGAATGGCGGTGGCTGCCAGCTCGACATCCTTCTCCGGTAGCTGGGAGTGCATCCGTTCCGCCAACCGTTCGATGAGTTCTGATTTGGTCATGCCATACCCCGCTGAAATTTCACAAACAGATCACCCGCCGGCGGCCGTCACCTCGCCGACGGCCAGCAACCCGCAGGTACGACAACCCGCTACTTCTCCATCTGTTCCTTGAGAATATCACCGAGACTGGTGGTGGCCTCTCCAACCGAACGGGTATAGTCCCGAATGGCTTCTGCCTCCTCGGCAGCTTCCTTGGCCTTGATAGAGAGGGAGATGCTGCGGTTCTTGCGATCGAAGCCGATAATGCGCACCTCCACCTCGTCACCCACGTTGAGTACACTCCGCGCGTCCTCCACCCGGTCACGGGAGAGCTCCGACGCCCGCAGATAACCCTGAACACCCTCGCCCAGATCGATCACAGCACCCTTGGCATCGACTTCCATCACCGTGCCAGTGACGATAGTGCCCTTGGGATGTTCACCAATATAGCTGGATACCGGATCCTGATCCAGCTGTTTGATCCCCAGCGAGATACGCTCGCGTTCCGGATCCACCGCCAGCACCACCGCTTCGACCTCTTCACCCTTCTTGAACTGACGAACAACCTCTTCTGAGCTGTCGTTCCAGGAGATATCCGACAGATGCACCAGACCATCGATCCCTCCTTCCAGTCCGATGAAGATCCCGAAGTCGGTGATCGACTTGATGGCTCCCCGGATCTTGTCTCCCTTGTTGTGGGTCGCTGCGAAGGTCTCCCACGGATTGGAGCGGCACTGTTTCATCCCCAGAGAGACACGGCGGCGCTCCTCATCGATATCGAGTACCATCACCTCGACTTCGTCACCCAGCTGCAGTACCTTGGATGGATGAATATTCTTGTTGGTCCAGTCCATCTCGGAGACGTGAACCAGGCCTTCAACACCGTCTTCGATCTCGACGAAGGCGCCATAGTCGGCCATGTTGGTGACCTTGCCAAACAGACGGGTACCGATGGGATAACGGCGGGAGATGGCCACCCACGGATCCTCGCCCAGCTGTTTCAGGCCAAGGGAAACGCGCTGGCGCTCCTTGTCGAACTTGAGGATCTTGACCTCGATTTCGTCACCCACATTGACCACTTCGGTCGGATGCTTGACCCGCTTCCAGGCCATGTCGGTGATATGCAGCAGGCCGTCGATGCCACCCAGGTCCACGAATGAACCGTAGTCGGTCAGGTTCTTGACGATACCCTTGACCACCATCCCCTCTTCCAGGCTCTCCAGCAGGGCATCACGCTCTTCGCTGTACTCGGATTCCACTACGGCACGGCGAGAGACGACGACATTGTTGCGCTTGCGATCCAGCTTGATGACCTTGAACTCCAGATCCTTGCCTTCCAGATAGGCGGTATCGCGCACCGGACGGACATCGACCAGAGAACCCGGCAGGAAGGCACGGATTTCGCCCACATCGACAATGAATCCACCTTTTACCTTGTCGACAATCCGGCCGGTTACGATCTCGTCGTTTTCAACCGCCCGCTCCAGCTTGCCCCAGGCTTCGGCCAGCTTGGCTTTTTCACGCGACAAGCGAGTTTCGCCAGAACCATCTTCTACAGCATCGAGGGCGACATCGATCTGATCGCCAACCTGCACAACAGGCTCTCCCGCCTCGTTATAAAACTGCTCGATGGGGATAACCCCTTCGGATTTGAGGCCGGCATTGACTACGACAAAAGAGGGGCCAACCTCCATCACCGTCCCTTTGACAATCGACCCGGGACGCATCTGGGTGTTCTGTAGACTCTGTTCAAACAATTCTGCAAAGCTTTCGCTCATCGCTATCTGTTCCCTGCCAGCAGTATGCTGACCAATGTTGTTGCCGCGCCGGCCAAAAGCAGGACCCGCACGGGTTGATTAATGAATTACCCGGATGGTTTTGTGCAAAAAATCCGGACGGTTAATGTAAATTTCCCAGCCGTTGTTCACAAACGGCCATCACCCGCTCCACCGCCTGTTCAATCGTCAGCTCGGTGGTATCGATGATGACCGCATCTGCGGCTGGCCTCAACGGCGCGACGCTGCGTTCGGTATCACGCTTGTCCCGCTCAGTGATCTCCTTAAGGAGATCGTTAAATATAACATTTGGATTTTTTTCCTTCAACTGCTTATAGCGCCTTTGGGCGCGTTCTTCCGCGCTGGCTGTCAGAAAAATCTTTACCTCCGCATCCGGAAACACCACCGTACCCATGTCACGGCCATCGGCAACCAGACCCGGCGGAACACGGAAAGCGCGCTGCCGCTCCAGCAACGCAGCCCGCACCCCCGGGAGCGCTGCAACGCGCGAGGCATCATTGCCGATCTCTTCGCTACGAATGGCGGCGGAGACATCTTCTCCCTCCAGAACTACCCGTACCGGCGAATCATCATCGGTTACGCAAAACTGGACATCGAGGTGAGCGGCCAGCGTCTCCAGTGCCTCTACGTTGTCGAGGGTGATGGCATGGCTTCTTGCCGCCTGCGCAACCAGACGATAGAGCGCGCCACTGTCGAGAAAGTGCCAGCCCAGTCGCTTGGCTACCAGCTGGCTTACTGTCCCCTTCCCGGCCCCGCTGGGACCATCGATTGCGACAACGGGCACAGTTACCATGTTGTCTCCTTGATGGTCATCCCGAGCCGCCACGCACATTCGATAAAGTCCGGGAATGAGGTTTTCACGTTTGCACAATCATTGATTACAACCGGAGTGGAGGCCCGCAATCCGGCCATGGCAAAGGCCATGGCAATACGGTGATCGCCATGACTGTCGACCGTACCGCCACCTATCCGGCCCCCTTGTATCACGATGCCATCCTCGGTGGGGCGTGCATCGATCCCCAGCTCCTGCAAACCGTCAGCCATCACCTGGATGCGATCACTCTCCTTGACGCGCAGTTCGCGGGCGCCGGTCAACACCGTCTCCCCTGCGGCACAGGCAGCAGCGACAAACAGCGCGGGAAACTCGTCAATGGCCAGGGGAACCTGTTGCTCGGGAATGGTAATCCCTTGCAGACGACCGCCCCGGACCCGGATATCGGCAACCGGTTCCGCCCCGGCCTCATTCTCATTCTCCAGGGTGATGTCCGCCCCCATCTGACGCAGAATATTGATTACGCCGATACGGGTAGGATTGATCCCCACATTTTTCAACAGCACATCGGAATCTTCGGAGATAGCCGCACCCACCATGAAAAAGGCGGCGGAAGAGATATCGCCCGGCACCTCGATCCGCATCGCCTGCAGCGCGCCCCCCCCTTGCACACAGACCTTGTTGCCATCACGCTCCACCGCATATCCAAAGCCCTGCAACATTCTTTCGGTGTGATCCCGGCTGGGGCCCGGTTCGACAACACAGGTACGCCCGGTGGCATACAGCCCAGCCAGCAGCAGACAGGATTTGACCTGCGCACTCGCCACCGGCATCTCGTAATCGATCCCCTTCAGCTGCTGACCGCCGCTGATCTTCAGGGGCGGGGTGCCCTCTTCGCT
>JALSRO010000033.1 GCA_026984715.1 Chromatiales bacterium
TCTCCATCATCGCCAACGTGGGAACGCTGGTAACACCGATCACCGCGGACGATGTTGCCAATGGGGCGCCGGTCCCCGCCCAGCTCTTCTCCCACAACAGCCAGCGCGCACTGTGGATGATGGGCAATGCGAGGAGTATCGAAAAGAGAGGCTGGGCGGCAAGGGCAGGAGATGCGTTCTATCCATCACCAAACCCCTACTTCAACATCACCGTCGGCGGCAACAACATCATGCAGTCGGGCGGCATCGCAGAAGCACTTCCCTTCAGCGCAGCGGAGGTCTCCCCCGATACCATGACCTACTACGGTTTCGGCCCGGAGTCGGGTGGCGGCGAACTGGGCAGCGTCTATCAGGAGATCTACCGGCAACAGCAGTCCGCCCGGAACAGGCTCCTCGCCACCTTCGCCACACGCCGCATGGAGGAGCTCAACCAGCAGGTCACGCTACAAAATCTGTTCGACGGCGTGGAGGAGTTCAGCGGTTTCGGCGGGGGCGTCCACGAGACCGGAAAGCCCCTCGGAAAACAGCTGGAGCTGGTCGCCAAGATCCTCTCCGTACGCGACAACTTTCCCGGACAGCCACGCCGGCAGATCTTCTTCGTCAACCATCACGGCTGGGACACCCACGACAGCGACAACGAACATCAAGCCGGTTATCTGAGTGAATCTCTCGGCGCATTCCAGGCGGCGCTGGAAAAAATGGGCATCGCGGATCAGGTAACCACCTTCACCATCTCCGACTTCGGGCGCTCGCTGGGTACCAACGGCGCCGGCACCGATCACGGCTGGGGCGGACACGCCTTTGTGATGGGCGGCGCGGTCCGAGGAGGCGACATCTTCGGCAAAATGCCCGCGCTGCACAGAGACTCTCCCGACGCTTGGTCGAATCGCATGGTCCCAACCATCTCGATGGAGCAGTATCTGGCGACCATCGTAAGATGGTTTGGCGCCACCGACGACGAACTGAATAAAATATTCCCTAATTTGAACAGCTTTGCAGTACGGGATATGGGGTTCATGGAACAAACGTAGCCGCCCCTTTTTCTGCTGGCCGGAGGAACGGCTCAGACACCGCTTCCCTCCTACTCTCCCGGCGATAGGTGAAACAAACGGCAGAAATTGGTGGTGGTAAGGTGGGCGAAGTCATCCAGCGGCATCTGCCGCAGGCCGGCCAGACAATCGGCCACTCGACGCACATAGGCAGGCCGGTTGGGTTTTCCCCGGTAGGGAACGGGGGCCAGGTAGGGTGAGTCGGTCTCCACCAGGATGCGATCGTCCGGCACCTGGCGGGCCACCCCGCGCAGCGCCTCCGCATTGCGGAAGGTGATGATGCCGGAGAAGGAGATAAAGAACCCGAGATCCATGGCGGCGGCCGCCAGCTTCCAATCACCGGTAAAACAGTGCATTACACCGCCCACCTCTGCAGCATCCTCGTCGCGCATGATCCTAAGGGTATCTTCCGCCGCATCACGGGTATGGATGATCAGTGGTTTTCCGCAGGATCTTGCGGCGCGGATATGCAGCCGGAAACGTTCCTGCTGCGGACGCAGATCCCCCTTGCCATGAAAGTAGTCGAGACCGGTCTCGCCAATGGCCACCACCCGGGGATCCTGCGCCAGCTCCTCCAGCTCCTCCAGATCGGGTTCCTTCCCATGTTGCTCGTTGGGATGGACACCAACCGATGCCCATACCTGCGGATGGCTGCGGGCAATGGAGATGACCTCCCGGACATTTTCCATATTGATGGAGACACACAGAAACCTGCCGACCCCGGCGTGGCGCGCCTCTTCCAACAGCCCCTCGAGGCCATCATGAAAGCTGCCGATATCGAGACGATCCAGGTGGCAGTGGGAATCGGTCAGGGATAGTTGCATGGTCGGTTCCTCCGTTCAACCGGGCTGGTTGCCCTTGAGGGGAACACATTTCAGCACATCGGGGCGCAGCAGACAAAATTGTTGCCGGGTTGAATCAAACAGTATGACTACATGGTATAGGTAGGACGCTCGCTTTGCAGCGCTCCGGCCAGACAGGTCTCGATCTTGGCGCGTAGATGTTTGCCCTCTAGCTCAAGAAACTGGATCCCGATCCCGGCGGGACGATTGCCGCTGGCTCCCTCGGGGGTAATCCACACCACGTGCCCGACCACCGGGGCAGTTTCACTCTCATCGGGCAGATTCAGCATGATAAACACCTCATCACCGAACTGGTGTGGCTTGCTGGTGGCGATGAACAACCCCCCATTGGTGATGAACGGCATGTAACAGGCGTAAAGATGGTTCTTGTCCCTTATGCGTACCGTATAGATATTTGACTTGACCATGCAGCTTTTTCCTCGACTGTTAGCAGGATATCGTAAAAAGCCCACCCATTCCCTTTTTCAACCACAGGGAGGGAGAAAAACAATTTCCCCTTTTCGTGACCCCAACAATACGTATGCCGGGTCAATAGCTGGTATTGCCATGCCGTGCCAGCGCTGACAGGGAAATTAGCAGATCCTCCAGCAGCAGCTGTGGATTCAATGAGCCATGCAGGTAACGCGCCGCCTTGACCACTCGCTCCCGGAGAGCCAAAAGCCTCTTGCTGCCCGCCGGCCGTCCCAACCTCAGCAACCGCTCCGCCAGGTCCCGGTTTGCCAGCAATGGGGGCTGCCGAGAGCAAGTCAGGCGAATCATGTCCATCAACCAGCTGTCGATCCAGAACAGCACCTCGGAAACCCGTTTCTGCTGTGACCACTGCTCCGCTACTGCTACCGGATCGGCGCGCCCTTCGACAATCTGCTCGAACAGTTCAAACAGCTCCAGACGCTGCTCCAGCACCCCCTCAGCAACCAGCTGCAGTGCCCGCAGCGGCGCACCGGCAGACAGTTCCAGCAACAGTTCAGCGTCGTGGTTCGCGGCAGGCTGCTCCTGCAGCCACTGCCGCGCCACCGCCCGCTGCGGCGGAGGGAAGCCGATCTGCTGGCAGCGACTGCGAATCGTTGCCAGTAACATACCCGGGCGGCTGGTCACCAGGATCAGCACGGTTCCCAGCACCGGTTCCTCAAGTATCTTGAGCAGGCTGTTGGCTGCAGCGCTGTTCATCGCCTCGGCCGGGGCGAGCAGCACCACGCGGCCACCTTCGTCGTAACTCTTCAGCGTGAGAAACTCCCCCACGCCACGCACCCTGTCGACCTTGATGGGCTTGCCCTCCTGCTCCGGAACCACCCTCAGAAAGTCGGGATGGACCCCGGACTCGAACTGTCTGCACGCCGTACAGCGGCCACAGGCAAACTCTTCACTATCCCTGTATCGGCACAACAGCGCCTGGGCTAAAGCGCTCGCGAACCGCCCCTTTCCCATCCCGCTCATCCCGCTCAGCATCAGTGCGTGGGGAAAGCGCCCCTGCCGCCAGGCGCCACTCAACAGGCTCCACTGGTGTCGCTGCCAGGGATAGATGGTGCTCATCGCTGCGCCAGCCACTCCGACAACACCTCGGCAAGAGAGCGCTGCACCTGCTCCAGTGGCCGGGAAGCATCGACGACCCGATAGCGCTCGGGGTAGCGCTGCGCTTGGTGGAGATAGGCCGCCCGCACCCGCTCGAAGAATGCCACCTGCTCCTGCTCGAAGCGATCCGGCGTGCTCCGCCGCCCTGCCCTGGCCAAACCCTCCCCCACCGGAATATCCAGAAGCAGAGTCAGATCCGGCTGCAATCCCTGCTGAACCCACTGTTCGAGCTGTGCAATACGCTCACGGGGAATCCCGCGCCCACCCCCCTGATAGGCGTAGGTTGCATCGGTAAAACGATCACACAGCACCCACTCCCCTCTCTCCAGCGCCGGCCGGATCAGTTGCGCGAGATGCTGGGCACGGGCAGCAAACATCAACAGCAGCTCGGTATCATCGCTGATGGTGCTGTTGTGCCGATCCAGCAACAGCTCCCGGATCGACTCTCCCAGGGGAGTGCCCCCCGGTTCGCGGGTCACCAACACCTCCCTCCCATGCTGCTCCAGAAAGCGGCGCACGAAATCGAGATTGCTGCTCTTGCCGGCCCCCTCGCCCCCTTCCAGTGTGATGAAACAGCCCCGCATCACCTCCCCTTCCGCAGCTGATACTTGCGCACTGCCCGGTTGTGCTCCTTCAGAGTTGCCGAGAAGTGGTGGCCACCATCACCGCGTGCCACGAAATAGAGCGCCCTCCCGGCCGCCGGATGGAGTGCCGCATGGATAGACTCACGACCCGGCATGGCGATGGGGGTAGGAGGCAATCCCTTGTGGCGGTAGGTGTTGTACGGGTTGCTGCTGTCGGCAAGATCCCCACGCCGCAGGTTACCGTCGAACCCCTCTCCCAACCCATAGATGACGGTGGGATCGGTCTGCAGCAACATCCCCTTCTGCAGACGGCGCACGAATACTCCTGCGATGTCACGCCGCTCCTCTGCCAACCCGGTCTCCTTCTCGATGATGGAGGCCATAATCAGTGCCTCGTCGGGACTCTTGTAGGGCAGCCCCTCATCCCGCTGCCGCCACTCCTGCTCCAGCACGGCAGTCATTCTCCGGTGAGCCCGCCTGAGGATATCGAGGTCGCTCATTCCCCGGGAAAAGTGGTAGGTATCGGGGAAAAAGCGCCCCTCGGGATGAACCTCGGGAAGACCCAGCCGCTTCATTATCTCTGCACCCCCAAGGCCCGACAGGGTGTGTTCCAGCTCGGGGGAACGCGCAATGGCGGACAGCATCCTGGAGAAGGTCCACCCCTCAACCAGAGTAATACTGTAGCGTGTCACATCTCCCTTTACCAACCGCTCCAGCAACTGGGCAGCCGTGCTCCCCGGGGGAATGAGATACTCCCCCGCCTGGATCTGTGAAGCCAACCCCTCTATACGCGCCACCCAGGCCAGTGTTGCCGCACGCTCCACCACCCCCTTTTCCGCCAGGCGGTGAGAAACACTGCTCATACTCTCTCCGGGAGAGACTGTGAACAGCAGCTCCTTGCCCCCCGTATTGATGGGTGTTTCATTGAAGCTGTGCCACTCCATCCACAACCACCCCCCCAGAAAACTACCCAGGATAAACAGCAGGCCAACGATTCTGTTCCACCTCATAGCGAAAATCCGATTCTGATCTGCTCGATTTTCTGTTGCAGCTCCCGAGTGATTTCTCCAGGGGAACGGTAGCGACGCGCGCCAACGCGGTGTACCGGCCAGATCCCCACAAGGCTGTTGGTGAGAAACAATTCATCCGCACCCTGCAGATCATCGAGCCGATATTCTCCCTCACGAACGGCCATGCCGAGCTCACGGGCGAGCAGTATCACCCTCTCGCGCATGATGCCAGCAACCCCGCAACGGGACAAATCCGGTGTCTGTACCACGCCGTTGCGAACCAGGAACAGGTTGCTCATGGTCCCCTCCACTACCACCCCTTCCGTGTCCT
>JALSRO010000034.1 GCA_026984715.1 Chromatiales bacterium
CGTCCGCGGAGTTCAATACCCAGCGCTGCATCCTGCGCTGAACGAAAAGCGAAAAACGATCCCGTTTGCTGTTCTCACGATAGGTACTGCTGAGGTCCCACTCGTCCCGATAGTCGAGCACCAGTGGCACACCTGTCTTCCTCTTCAGCCAACTGCCCAGCAACAGGCTGGAAAACGGGGGGGCTGTAGCGAAGATGATGTCGTGCGGGGTGGTTCGCAACAGCTGCAACGCCTCCTTGCCCGCGGCAGGGAGCCACAACACCTGAGGATCGGGTTGCAGCACCATTCCTGCAACCCCCCGCACCGCGCCCTTGATTCCCCGCAGGAGAGCCTTGCCACTGACACTCTTCGAGGGCGGAAGTGCCGCGACGCCATCCGGTCGGGCAAGTTGGGCCTTGTAGTGGTACCCCGGTTCCAGCGTGCGGGCCCTCAAAACCACCGTCTCCGGCGGGATGTCGCCCAGCAGGCTCTCGTCGAATACGGGAACCGAAGGGTTCTCAACCGTAAGCACCGTGGTGTCCCAACCAAACTGGTGCAGATATTTGACGAACTTGACCGGACGCTGAACTCCCGCTCCCCCCACCGGAGGAAAGAGATAGCAGAGAAACAGTGCCCTGCGGCGCCGTTCACCCGCTCCAGAGCCGTACCGTGCCGCCTGGTTCATTCTGTCAGCCATTCGGAGAGCCGGACAAATCTGAAGGAGTAGTGTTGCCGCCCCGCGGCCATCCCCGCAGCGATATGCCCCGCCCAAGGGTGATTGTCATGCAACAGCACCACATCCCCCATCCGCGGCCGGTATGCCGTCACCCATGCCTGCGCCTCCTGTATCGACCGCATGCGGTAATCCCGTGGATCGGCGTTCCAGAGGACGACGGTCATTCCCTCTCGCCACAGTGCCAACTGCTTGCTCACCGTCAGCACCCCCTTGGGGGGACGTACCAGGGTACAGGGAGAACCGCTTATCTCCTCCAGCAGGTCCCGCGTCCTGCGAACCTCGTCGAGGAACCGCACCGTCGAGGTTTCCGCCGGTTCGGAGTGAAAATAGGTGTGATTCCCCAGTTGATGTCCCGCAGCCACGATACTCTCAACGATATCCCTGTGACGCACGGCCTTCTCTCCGATAAGGAAAAAGGTCGCGCGAATCCCTTGCTTCTCCAGCTGCTCCAGCAATCCTGGCGTGGTATCCGGCTCGGGGCCGTCATCGAAGGTCAGAGCGACTTCACAGCATACCGGCTGCCCGCCACTCCGACGCCCCCCCTTCGGGCCTCGGGTCAGAAACATCGTCGGCGGAAGAAGTGTACTGCAGGTAATCTTGACCGCCTGCCGAACCAGGTTCATGGTCCCTCCCCGCGGGGGAGAAACCCATTTCCCGTTGTTTCCGAAAAACCCACGGTGGAAGAGAGCTGCTCACGATGGACGATGCCGCAACCAGCCGACAAGCCCCGGAACGAGCTGGATGAATAGATAAGGCCAGGAGCTGCACCCACCAAAAAGAGACGACTCACGCTAGATCCTCAAATCCATTTGTACCCATTCCATTCTGAAGTGCCGATCCTGTTCTACTAAATATATCCTCTCCACAGCGGTGAGTGCAACCGCCATTCTCCCTTTGACCACACAGGCGGCTCATGCTGTGACCAGTCATTCATCCATGCGCCAACACCATAATACTGCTGGATAAAAGATCCCCCTTGCGATAATATTCGCTGGTGGAGGGGTGGCTCGACTACGGCATCTTTTTAGCCCCTCCAGAGGTGTAGTGCCGTACCTTGCAGGTATCGCATCAGGTACGAAAAATTGGCACAGTTCCACGGAGGGATTCTGGCGGGCGGTAAATTCAGCAGGGTCTGCTCTCTGCTCTATTCACCAGCGCAACCGACCGTTTCAATGGAAAATGGAGTATCAGCGATATTGCCACCAACCAGACTCAGACGTACTGCCCCCCTTCCTCCGCTGGAAGGAGGGCGGATTGCGACCAGCTCTCCCTCTATTCGATACCGAGCTGGCCCATCAGCCGCTCTGCCGGACGCCCGTAGAACCGATGCCTGAAGGCGGATCTGCCGCTTTTTCGTGGCCGCACCCTGGAGCCCGCCGGCCAACGGCAGCCCTCCGCTGCCTGGCTCATGTGGCAAAGAGGCACACCGGCACCCAGGGGTACCACTCCACTGCCCCACAGGGAACCACCCCGTCATGAACACCCGCGCAGAGTCCCTGTCGCACCACCAGATGGAGTCCGGCAGCTACACTATCGAGGTAATCGAAACCGGAGATGACCTGAACCGCTGCAGAGAGGAGTGGCTCAATCTGCTCGACAAGGTGCCGACACATGAATTCCATCAGAACCCCGACAATATTCAGATGCAGCTGGCACACACCTGTGGCGGCACCAGACTACGTATCTTCTTGATCAGGAAGGGGGGCACGCTATGTTGCATAGCACCCTTCGCACTTGTAAAAGGCCAGTTCAGGCTAAGCCTGGGAATCATCCCCTTGTGGCGATTCTCTCTCCATCAATACAGACTGTATGGCACGAATCTGATCTTGGCGAAACAGGCAGATCCGCAGGGGTGCCTGTACGCCCTGGCTGAAGCCCTGCGCAAGCGGCAGAACGAATATCGGCTCATCTATATTGAGAGCCTGCCCTACAGCTCCCCGTTGTACCGGGCGAACAACCCCCTCCCCGGGTTCCGAATCTATCCTGCCGGCGCCAAACGGAACATTGTCTGGGGGCTGCGCACCAGCAACAGCTTTGCCGAATACCTCAGTACCTTCCGAAAAAAGAGACGCTACAACCTCAACCGCAGCGTTCGCCTGCTGGGGGAAGCGTTTCAGGGCGACTACTCCATAGAGAAGGTCACCCGCCCCGAACAGGTGGAGGAGTTTCTGGTTGCGGTCGACGCAATCTATGAAAACTGCTGGCAGAAGAACACCTATGGCGCCTTTCGGCACAGCACCCCGGGGAATATAGCCTACCACCGTTCCCTTGCCCGCTCGGGATGGCTCCGCTCCTACCTGCTACGCGGGGGAGGAACCCCGGTTGCCTACATCATCGGTTACCAGTACCGGAGCCGCTACTACTACGAATATATAGGGTATGACCAAAAGTGGGGAAAACTGAGCCCCGGAACCGTCCTCACCTATCGGATGATAGAGGATCTGCACACCCATGACCGGCCGGAGATCCTCGACTTCGGCTATGGGGACAGCAGCTACAAGCGACTGTTCGGCAACTTCAGCCATGAGGCAAACTATACCCACATCGTACCGGGAAGCTCCCCCATGCGCATGGTTCTCCTGGTGCAGCTGGGGCTCTCCCGCCTGTACGACACGATATCGAGAATATTGATCCGGACCGGTCTCGACAAAAAGGCCAGAAAGGTATTGAAACGGCAATGAAATGGTGGGTCAAATGGGGTATCACCTATACCCTCGCCCATCTGCCGGGAGGGCGGATCCTGCATCACAAGATGGTGCGCTCGTTTGGGGAACTGGCCCATCTCGAATCATCGACGAGATTTGCAAACACCGAAATTCTGTTGGAGATGGCACAGCGGCAGTGCGGCACCATCGAAGGAAAAATAGTGGCAGAACTGGGGACCGGGTGGCTGCCGGCGGTTCCACTGGGATTCTTCCTTGCCGGCGCCCGTCTTCAGACCTTCGATGTAGTACGTCTGGCGGCAGATGAAATCTTTGCCAAAACCCGTGATATCCTCGCCAGCCGCACAGCAGAGATCTCAAGGGCTTCAGGAGTGCCGGAAGAGACAATCCGGGCCCGGCTGCAACAGATCGCAGCCGCAGACTCTCTGGCGGCGGCATGCGAAATACTGGACGGCCGGTACCACGCACCTTACGACACCACATCTCTGCCCTTCGATAGCGGAGAGGTCGATCTGGTCGTCAGCAACCTGGTACTGCAGTGCATCCCCAACGACGCGCTTCCGGCAGTGCTCGCGGAGAGCTGGCGCATCCTGAAAGCCGGAGGAGTCGCACTGCACCGCATCCGCATGTCAGACGAGTATGCGGCAGACGCTTCTGACAGAAACCATCTGGAGTATCTGAAATATCCGGATCGAACCTGGGATCGCTGGTTCAACCACTCCCTCAAACATATCAACCGGCTCAGGGCATCCCAGTTTCTCGAGCTGTTCGAACAGGCGGGATTCCGCCTGATAGAGTGCCGCAGACATACCGACTTCGACAGCATTCCGTTCCTGAAGCAGCTGGAGCTCGCTCCGCAGTTCCGCAATCTGGAGTGGGACGATCTCGCCACAGTAGGGATCGATGTTGTATTGCAGAAAGAGGCATGAGCGCCCACGGAACCGCCTGATCACCACCGGGTGATCTTCTCAGTACCCCTACTTCGATATCAATACAGAAATCAGCCCGGCAACAATATATGTCGCATTCAGGGCACCAAGCAGGTGCCGGAACAGAACGCAGTACGCAGGCAAAGGGCTCTCCCTCGTCAAGGTCGTTCCGTACCTTCATCCTGTCGCGGCACCTGGAAATCCCTGTCCAGCGCACTGGGACGCAGGGCAAGTGCCTGCCTCATGCCCTGACCCCATGTATGATATATTATAACCTGGCAACAATATATATCATATTCTGCCGTGGCGTGCCGGCCCGCAAGCTGCGTTACCGCCGGGTTGATACCCGGCGTGGTATGGCCCTTCCGCAGCTGCCCTCACGGCCCGATCAATAGATGTCGGCGATGATGGCAGCTACCGACCGAGGCAGATTCAATGTTCACGAGTTCATTCGTCAAATCGCTCACCACACTCCTTCTGATATTTGCCTTGGGAGGCTGCCAGAGCATTCCGCCCGACGGACCAGCAAGACCCGTCGATGAAAACAGCCGTCCTACAGACAGCGAAAGCCCGGCAAGTATCGACAACACCTGTGCTCCTTCCGTCGACAGAAGGGACTACCCGGTCGGGCCCGGACAACGTTACAGCTCGCTTTCACAAGTACCCTGGGATGCTCTCGGCCCCGGCGACACGGTGCGTATCCACTACCGTGCCGAGCCCTACCGCGAGAAGATCATAATCAGCACCAACGGCACCGAGGAGAGACCCATCCGGGTGTGTGGCGTGGCCGGCCCCAGCGGCGAACGCCCCATCCTGGATGGCGACGGAGCAGTGAACGACCCCGACGATGCCTCCGCCTACGGCACCTACAGACCCATGGAGGGGCTGGCGATGGTGATGCTCTGGAACCGTGACTACGACCTCAAGGTCCACGACATCATCATCGACGGGCTCCACATCCGAAACGCCAGGAACGAGTTCCGCTACACTCGCATGGACGGCTCCACCTCCCGCTACGAAGAGGGTGCCGCCTGCATCCGCATCCAGGCGGCGGACAACGTGGTGCTCCGCAACAACGAGC
>JALSRO010000035.1 GCA_026984715.1 Chromatiales bacterium
TCGCCGCCCTCTTTCCGCTGATACCCCTGCGTACCCCGGTGCGAATCATCAACCAGCCCTACAAGGCCGGATGGCTCAACGACAAACTCTATCTGGAGGTTCACCCACCGCTGGAAGAGGCCGCGATGGAACCCACCAACGCATTCAACCTGACCCCGGTCGTGAAGGTAATCACCACCGCCCGTGGGGATGGGCAGACCACGCTGGAGTGGGACAAGGTTCAGCGGATAGCGCGGCAACAGAGAGGAATCCCGATAGCTGTTGCCGAAAGAAGAGTGGAGAAAACCGGACTGGTAACGGAGAACGATCAAAAAAGGGGCCTGGAGAGAATCCCCCCCAGACCCCCGATACCCTGATGACGGGGTCCCTATTTGGCCATCACCTTTTCGGTTATCCGGCCGCAACGCTCACTGCAGGCGTCGGCCGCCCGCTTGGCATCCTGCGCCGTATTCAGCGCCGCATTCGCTGTACGCTCCGCGGCGGCAGCGCTGTTCTGCGCCTTGGTGGCAGCCGCCATGGCCGCATCGGCAGCGGCCTGAGCCTTGGCCACATCGTCCATGGTTACCGCCGGACCTTTATGGGCACAACCCGCCATCAAACCAACCAGCACGGCGGCCGCAGACAATTTGACAATACTTCCTTTTCCTTTCATCACTTGTTACCTCTGTTATCGACTAAATCAACAAAAAACCTTTCAGACTGAATTGCTTTGCACAGCAGCGACGCGTCACCGATCGGGTGATTCATATTACCCGATCCGTTCCCCTCTACCTATATACGTCACTCGTCGCTAAACCGCAACCAACTACCTGCGGTCCAGCTCAAAAAAACAACAAAAAAGAGGCAGGATCGCTATTCCAGGAAATTTGCAAGCAACGGTTTCACACCAGGAGTGGCTATCGACCCGGCAACAATGTATATGATATACGCCGTATTCAGCCGCAGCCCGGCTTTGAATGTCATAGGGTCAAGGATTTCAGGCGAACCGCGGCCCCGCGTTCCAGTGTGCGGGACGGGAATGTCCGAGTGTCACGAGTACATGGATGCACTGGAGCGACGAAATGCCCCTCGCCTGCGCGGCGCCCGCCTGAAGCCCTGAATGCGACATATGTTGTTGCCGGGTCGATATCAGGCCACATCATGATACACGGCAAGTTGCTGTCCCATTCTGACCGGTGCATCCTGATGACAAACACTGCCCCACTCGACCGCTCCCCGACCAAAAAGCATGATAACCGTGGAGCCCATGTTGAAACGCCCCATCTCCTCCCCCCGCTCCAGCTGCGGTGCCTGCGGATCGTTACGATAGTCCCAGCTGCGCACCTCCCTTCCGGCCGGCGGTGTCACGACCCCCGCCCATGCCGTCTCGATACTCGCCACAAAGATAGCCCCCACCAGAACCAGAGCCATGTGTCCCGCCGGAGTATCGAACAGGCATACCAGACGCTCGTTGCGAGCGAACAGGCCGGGAACCACCCGCGTCGTTGCCGGACTAACGCTGAATAGGCGCCCGGGGACATGCACCATCTCCACCAATCTGCCGCTCAACGGCATGTGGATACGATGATAGTCGCGCGGCGAAAGATAGATAGTGGCAAAATTCCCCCCTCTGAACTCCCCGGCCCACTGGGCTCCCCCCAGCAGCCGTTCCAGCGAGTAGTGGATCCCCTTCGCCTGTAGCAGGCGATCTTCATCGATCCCGCCTACCTGGCTTATACGCCCGTCTACGGGGGAGATGAGGGCGTCGGGGGCTATCGCCAGCGGGCGCGCATCGGGACGCAATGCCCGGGTGAAGAAGCTGTTGAAGTCGGGGTATCCGTGGGGATTGGTCTCCAGCGCCGAGCTCAGATCGATCCTGTAGAGCCGGCGGAAGCCGTCAATCAGGAGGTTTTTCACCAGCGGGATACGACAGCGGGCTACCCGGCCCACCATGCGTGACAGCAGGTGGTGAGGCAGAAGGTACTGGACTGCTGCCTTCGGCAGATCCATCCCCACGGTCACGACACACCCTGCAGGCCGCCTCTGACGGCTGCCTCAACGCCCCGCTCATCGCAACAAGAGCTCATCAAACACCCCCGACGGGATAAAATTGGAGTAGGATAAAAAACTACAGAACAATGCCAAAAATGTCGATACCTGTAACCAGGAGTAGTTACAACGAACACCAACAGCCATGCACCAGTATCCGACCAACGACCGACAGCCCTCCCCCATGTGGGTATTCGAGAACAACTATCGCAATCTGCTGCAGCTGTTCCCGGATCTGATCGACATGGCCACCCCCGAGATCCACATCCGGAACGCCACCATGGCCCTGAAGGTGGAGGTTCAGGAATGCAGCCGTTATACCACAACCCTGGTCATCACACACGCCTTCAGACAGCAGACCCCCTATCTCACCGACATGTCTATGAAGGTTAGAATCTATCACGATGCCCAGGTGGCGGAGGTGCTCTCCTATCAGGGTGAACACCGCTTCGAGGGGCGTTACGACTATCCCAACCCGAAAATGCGCCACCGTGACGAAAAACGGCAGCTGAACCAGCTTCTCCAGGAGTGGCTCAGCTACTGCCTGGCTCACTATGACAGCTTTACCAGTGAGATGGCAGTGGTTCCGGAATAGTCCCGCATCGCCACTGGTCATGAGCATCAAAAGCCGCGATAATCCGGTGGATGAAACCGGAAACCGCACTGGTCGTCCTCCCTCCTGATCTCGCCCGCCGGCTGATTGGCCAGGCCGTCGCCTCCCTGCCACAACTGCAGCGGGCAATGGTCGATGGCCGCATCGTCATCGCCGGCAGCGGCACCACCCGTTATGTGGTACAGGCCCTACTGGGGGAGGATCCCGGCCATACACCCTTTACCATTGGCTGGATCTGCAAAGGCCGATTCTCGGAAACCCCGCCCAGGGAGCGCGGCCCCGGCCCTTACCTGATCGATCACAGCCATCTCTCCAGGGGGTGGCCCGGCGAGCTGCTCGAACAGTTCGACGCCGGAGATATCTATATCAAGAGCGGCAACGCCATCGACACCGCGGGCAATGTCGGTATCCTCCTGGGTTCGCCGACAGGCGGAGCCATCGGAAGTGCTCTGCCCATCATCTATGCCCGCGGGGCCGAGCTGATCATCCCCATCTCTCTACAGAAGCTGATCCCGTCGGTAACCGCTGCCGGCGGCAAACTTGGCCAGCGGCGCCTGTCGCGAGCCACCGGTGCGACGCTGGGGTACATGCCCATCATGGCAGGATTCGCTACCGTAGTTACAGAGGTCGATGCCCTGCGCATCCTGTTTCAACTGCAGGCCACCATGGTGGCATCCGGTGGCAGTAACGACTGTGAGGGGGCCGTCACCCTCCATGTTGAGGGAGATGCCGAAAACATCGGGCGCCTGCTGGAGCAGACCGGCTGAGGGGAGCCCGGGATACCCTTCAGGGGCATACCGGTATTCAAACGGGTGGAAGATAAGGTATTCTATCCGCTTGCAACGATCCTCGGGCAACAGAAACATCATGTCAAATCGCAACGCCACGGTAGAGCGCAACACCCTGGAAACCCGTATCGGCATCACCCTCGACCTGGATGGCAGCGGCAAGGCGCAGATCGACACCGGCCTGCCGTTTTTCGATCACATGCTGGATCAGGTAGCCAGACACGGCCTTTTCGACCTGCAGATCCGGGCGAATGGCGACCTGCATATCGATGGCCATCACACTGTCGAAGATGTCGGCATCACACTGGGACAGGCATTCAACCAGGCAGCGGGCGACAAGCGAGGCATCCGCCGCTACGGACATGCCTATGTGCCGCTGGACGAGGCGCTGGCCCGGGTAGTAGTGGATTTCTCCGGACGCCCGGGACTGATTTATGGAGTGGAGTTTCCCTGCACAACGGTTGGCCAGTTCGACACCGAGCTGTTCAGCGAGTTTTTCCAGGGATTCGTCAACCACGCCCGGGTGACCCTGCACATCGACACCCTGAGGGGCAGAAACAGCCATCACATCGCAGAAACGGTGTTCAAGGCTTTCGGGCGCGCCCTGCGTTGCGCACTGGAGCCCGATACGCGCGCTCCCGGGGCCGTACCGTCCACGAAGGGAACCCTGTAGACGAATGGCCAACCGGGTAGCGATAATCGATTACGGGATGGGCAATCTCCACTCCGTCGCCAAGGCGCTGGAGTTCGCCGCCTGTGGTACCGCCAAGGTGTTCATCAGCCACGATGCGGACGAGATCCTGCGCGCCGAGCGGGTGGTGCTGCCAGGTGTCGGCGCCATCAGGGACTGCATGGCAGAGATCCACCGCCTCGGGCTGGAAGAGGTGATCCGGGAGGCGGCACGGAGCAGGCCGTTTCTGGGGGTCTGCGTTGGTATGCAGGCGCTGTTCGAATACAGCGAGGAGAATGGCGGCACCCCCTGCCTAGGGATTCTGCCCGGAGGCGTAAAGGGGTTTCCCCCGGGAATGACCGATCCGGCCAGTGGTACACAGATGAAAGTTCCGCACATGGGCTGGAATCAGGTACACCAGGCCCGAAACCATCCGCTCTGGCAAGGAATAGAGCAGGAGACCCGCTTCTATTTCGTCCACAGCTACTATGTGGTTCCGGCCCGAGAGGAGCTGACCGCGGCAACCAGCAGCTACCCTCACCCCTTTGCTGCCGCAGTGGCGCAGGACAATATCTTCGCCGTGCAGTTCCACCCGGAGAAGAGCCAGCGAGCGGGGATCGCCCTGTACGCCAACTTCTTGCGCTGGAACAGTTGACAGAGCAATTCGATCCTGAGCAGTCATGAACACAGAAGCAACGATGGAGCTGATTCCTGCAATCGATCTCAAGGAGGGCCGCTGCGTACGGTTGCGCCAGGGCCGTATGGAGGATGTGACAGTCTACTCCGAGGATCCCGTGGAGATGGCACGCCGCTGGGTAGAGGCGGGCGCACGCCGGCTGCACATGGTGGATCTGGATGGTGCCCTCTCGGGGGAACCACGAAACGCAGCCGTCGTACACCGGGTGTGTGCGGCATTTCCCGATACGCCGGTTCAGATAGGGGGAGGAATCCGGGACGAGGATACGGTTCAGATCTATCTGGATGCCGGAGTGCAGCATGTCATCATCGGAACAAGGGCGGTGACCGCCCCCCACTTCATCAACGATCTCTGCATGGAGTTTCCGGGTCACATCATCGTCGGCCTGGATGCGCGGGACGGCAAAGTGGCGATAGATGGCTGGTCGAAACTCTCGCACCACGATGTAATCGACATGGCCAGGCACTTCGAGGATGATGGCGTCGAAGCCATCATCTACACCGATATCAGCCGTGATGGAATGATGAGCGGCATCAATATCGACTCCACGGTGGCTCTGGCCCGGGCAATCAACATT
>JALSRO010000036.1 GCA_026984715.1 Chromatiales bacterium
CGAGCAGAAAGGCGGACATCTTGGTCGCTTCACCCAGGCAGATGGGCAGTACGCCACTGGCCATGGGATCAAGATTGCCGGTATGCCCGGCCTTGCGCGCATTGAACAGTCGCTTGACTATCTGCAACGCCTTGTTGGAGGTGATGCCCAGCGGTTTATCGAGCAACAGAATGCCATTGACCGTCCGGCCCTTGTTCCGACGTCTGCTCATTTGTCCTCTTTCCGATCAGATCCCACTGCCGCGTCGATCAGTGCGCTCAGTTCGGCACCCTGCTCGATAGAGTTGTCATATTGAAAATGTAACTGGGGAACCATGCGCAGACGCATGCGGCGGCCGATAAACCCCCGCAGCATTCCGGCGGAACGGTTGAGGATATCCACACTGGTCTCGCGTGCGTTGGCGTCACCGGAAAGAAGGGTTACATAGATCCGGGCATGCGAGAGATCCCGGCTCACCTCGGCACCAACCACGGTCACCAGACCCAGTCTGGGATCCTTGACTTCATCGCGAATCAGCTGCGCCAACTCGCGCTGCAGTTGCTCCGCGATACGGCGGGTACGATTGAACTCCCTGGGCACGGTCAGTCTATTTTCCGGGTAACCTGAACCCGCTCATAAACCTCGATCTGGTCACCGATCTTGACATCGTCGTAGTTTTTCACGCCGATGCCACACTCCATGCCCTGCTTGACCTCATTGACGTCGTCCTTGAAACGGCGCAGGGACTCGAGCTCCCCTTCGAAGATAACGATGTTGTCGCGCAATACACGGATTGGATTACTGCGCCTGACCACGCCCTCGGTAACCATACAGCCGGCAATCGCGCCAATCTTGGGCGCACGGAATACATCACGCACCTCGGCCAGACCGATGATCTCCTCCTTGAGTTCGGGGGCAAGCATACCGCTCATGGCCTGCTTGATCTCGTCGATGAGATCGTAGATTACGCTGTAGTAGCGAATATCCACGCCCTCTTCCTGCGCGATGCTGCGGGTGCCCGCCTCGGCACGCACATTGAAACCGATAATCACCGCCCCGGACGCCAGCGCCAGATTGACATCCGACTCGGTAATTCCGCCAACCCCGCTGGAGATGGTGTTGACGCGAACCTCGTCGGTGGAGAGCTTGTTCAGGGCGTCAGTGATAGCCTCGACCGAGCCCTGTACGTCGGCTTTCAATACCACATTGAGGGTGCTGATCTTGCCCTCTTCCATCTGGGCGAACATGTTCTCCAGCTTGGCGGCCTGCTGCCGTGCCAGCTTGATCTCCCGGAATTTGCCCTGCCTGAACAGCGCCACTTCACGCGCCTTGCGCTCGTTCGCCACCACCAGGGCCTCGTCCCCGGCATTGGGCGTCCCGGACAGACCCAGTATCTCGACCGGGATGGAAGGCCCCGCCTCGGTGACCAGTTTGCCATTTTCATCCAGCATGGCGCGTACGCGACCATACTCCTGACCAGCCAGCAGTATGTCTCCCTTGTGCAGGGTTCCTTGCTGTACCAGCAGGGAGGCAACCACACCGCGGCCCCGATCGAGACGGGATTCGATGATCACGCCACGCGCCGGCCCCTCCTCACTGGCCTTCAGCTCGAGCACCTCGGACTGCAGCAGAATCCCCTCCAGCAGCTCGTCCACACCCTGTCCGGTCTTGGCGGATACGTTGACGAACATGGTATCACCACCCCACTCTTCCGGAATGACCTCCAGCTGTGATAGCTCCGTTTTCACACGCTCCGGATCGGCCTCGGGCTTGTCGATTTTGTTGACTGCAACGATCAGCGGCACATCCGCAGCCCTGGCGTGTTCAATCGCCTCCTTGGTCTGCGGCATCACCCCATCGTCGGCGGCCACCACCAGTATGATGATGTCGGTCACCTTGGCCCCCCGGGCACGCATGGCGGTAAATGCCGCGTGCCCCGGCGTATCCAGGAAGGTTATGGTACCTCCCTCGATGTCAACGTGATACGCGCCGATGTGCTGGGTAATCCCGCCCGCCTCACCAGCAGTGACCTTTGACTTGCGAATATAGTCCAGCAGCGAGGTTTTGCCGTGATCCACATGCCCCATGATGGTCACCACCGGCGGACGGATAGACTCCTCCCCCCCTCCGCTCTCGGCTCCCAGGGCGATTTCGTCCTCGATGCTGCTCTCTTTCTGAAGGATGGCCTTGTGCCCCATCTCCTCCACCAGAATGGCTGCCGTATCCTGATCCAGCATCTGGTTGATGGTCACCATGCTGCCCATCTTCATCAGCGCCTTGATGACCTCTCCAGCTTTCACCGACATGCGCTGCGCCAGCTCGGCGACGGTGATAGCCTCGGGAACCGTCACCTCGCGCACCACCGGACCCACCGGCTTCTCGAAACCGTGTTGTGGCGCCGTGGCCTTGACCGCGGCCCGGGCCCCTTTCTTCCTGCGTGGAGTTCGGGCCGCCCTGCGGGTATCGCCGGAGAGACCTAGCTTGCCATGTTTCTCCTTCTTCTCAGGCTGGCGTGCCACGGGCTTGGCCTTTTTCTCCTCGGCCTCTGCCTCTTCCCGGCGTTGCACCTTTTTCTCCCCCTTCTTGGGGGCGGGAGCCTCTTCTACGACCGGAGGAGGTGGCGCGGCAACTGCTTCGGCCGCAGCCTTCTTCTCCTCCTCGGCTCTCCTGGCAGCCGCCTCTTCCTCCAGACGGCGCGCCTCCTCCTGTTTGCGCGCCTCTTCTTCGCGACGGCGCGCCTCTTCAGCCGCTTCCCGTTCGGCCCTCTCCTGCTCCAGACGGCGGTTCTCCTCCTCCATCACCACGCTGCGCTTCACGTAGGTGCGCTTCTTGCGCACCTCGACAGTCACCGTTTTGGCAGAGGCGCCGCGACCGGAACCAAGCTTCAACTCACTGACACTCTTGCGCTTCAGGGTGACCCGTTTCGGGGCGGCTCCCTGCTCGGAGATGCCATGCTTACTGCGCAGATAGCTCAGCAGCTTCTGCTTGTCTTCATCACCGATAAGGCTGTCGGCCTGCATGGTAGTAACACCGGCCTCCCGCAACTGCTCCAGGAGCCGCTCTACCGGGATACCCACCGTTTTGGCGAATTCAGTGACACTTACTTCAGCCATTGGTCTCTCCCCCTATTCCTGCGCCTGTTCTGCAAACCAGGGTTCACGCGCCTTCATGATCAACTCGGCAGCCCGCTCCTGGTCGATGCCCTCGATATCCAGCAGATCGTCCACCGCCTGCTCGGCCAGCTCTTCCATACTGGTGATGCCGCGGCTGGCAAGCTGCGCCGCCAGCTCTTCATCCACCCCCTCCATCGCCAGCAGATCCTCACCCGGTTCCGCTGAACCCAGGATTGTCTCTTCATTGGAGATGGCCAGCGTCAGCAGGGCATCCTTGGCGCGTTCACGCAACTCATTGACGATCTCTTCGTCAAACTCCTCAATCTCCAACATCTCGCTGAACGGGACATAGGCTACCTCCTCGATGCTGGAAAAACCTTCCCGGGCCAATATCTCACCCACCTCTTCATCGACACCGAGATGCTGCTGGAACAGGCTAATCAGCGATGAGGTCTCCTGCTCGCTCTTCTCCTCCGCCTCGGCTTCGGTCATCACGTTGAGCTCCCAGCCGGTCAGCTCGCTGGCCAGGCGAACATTCTGCCCATTGCGGCCGATGGCCTGTGCCAGCATATCTTCCTGTACCGCAACATCCATGCTGTGGGCATCCTCGTCAATCATCACCGAGGATACCTCCGCCGGGGCCATGGCATTGATGACGAACAGCGCCGGATTCTCGTTCCACAGTACGATGTCCACCCGCTCACCGGCCAGCTCGTTGGATACCGCCTGAACCCGTGAACCGCGCATCCCCACACAGGCCCCGACGGGATCGAGGCGTGGATCCGTGGAGTGCACGGCAATCTTGGCCCGCAGGCCGGGATCGCGTGCCGCCCCGCGAATTTCGATCAGACCATCACCCACTTCGGGCACTTCGAGCTTGAACAGTTCAATAATGAATTCCGGTGCGGTGCGGCTCACGAACAGCTGCGGCCCCCTCGGCTCGAAGCGTACCTCCTTGAGGTAACCGCGCAGACGGTCGCCGGTACGCACCGGCTCACGCGGGATCATCTCTTCACGGGGAATAAAGGCCTCTACGTTGTTGCCCAGGTCCAGCGTGACATTGCCCCGTTCGACCCGCTTGACGATACCGTAGAGCATCTCGCCAACCCGATCCTTGTACTCTTCGACCACCCGGGCACGCTCGGCCTCCCTCACCTTCTGCACGATGACCTGCTTGGCGGTCTGCGCAGCGATCCGGCCAAAGCTCTCCGATTCGATCTCCTCCTCGATGTAGTCGCCAATCTGAATATCGGGATCGTCCTCACGCGCCGCGCTGAGGGTGAACTGGCGTTGCGGAAACTCCACGGCATCGTCCTCCACCACCTCCCAGCGGCGGAAGGTCCGGTAGTCGCCCGTTTCACGATCAATCTGCACACGAACGTCGATATCCCCTGCATGGCGCTTTCTGGTCGCTGTCGCCAGGGCAGCCTCGATAGCCTGGAAGATGATCTCCTTGTCCACCCCTTTTTCGTTGGATACGACATCAACTACAAGCAGAATCTCTTTATTCATACCATGCCTCTATGAAAACAGTATTTCAGCCGCGCGATACCCGTTACAATTCGGGCACCAGTCGCGCCTTGTCAATCTCGGCCAGAGTCAGCAACAGCTGCTCACCATCCAGGTCCAGGGCAATAGTCTCATCCTGCACACCGCGCAGCCGACCGGTCAACTTGCGCCGCCCCTGCCAAGGAGCGTTCAACACCAGGCGAACCTGCCGCCCCTTGAATCTTTCGAAATGGTCCAGTGTAAACAGTGGCCGATCCAGTCCGGGGGAGGAGACCTCCAGGGCATACTCCCCCCTGATAGGCTCCTCTACATCCAGCACCCCGCTAATCTGGTGGCTGACGCGCGCGCAGTCATCCACGGTCACGCCCGCATCCGCATCTATATACACCCGCAACACTGAATGACGACCCTGCGCCAGATACTCCAGACCCACCAGTTCGTATCCCAGCGCGGTCACCGCCGGCGTCACCAGTTCGTAGAGATGTTCAGCAGCCTGCCGCACCATCCATTCCTTCACTCACAAACAAAAAATGGGCCGTATGGCCCACTCTCCCGACCCCCACCCCAGATGGGAATCCGATTAAATATTATAGCATCAACAGCTTATAATAAAAAAGCCCCGACACCCGGGGCTTTTTTATTCGAATACGTGGTAGCGGGGGCAGGATTTGAACCTACGACCTTCGGGTTATGAGCCCGACGAGCTACCGGACTGCTCCACCCCGCATCCGAGCCCCAGAATGATATACGATCTTCGTTTATTTGGC
>JALSRO010000037.1 GCA_026984715.1 Chromatiales bacterium
TGTTGCTAACACTGCAGATCCAACTCTGGAAGGGCTCTCCGGATGATCCACGCCGGCATCCCCTGGATCACCGATCCCTCGCTTGGCTGGTGTGAGCGTGGGATAAATGGCCAGCAGCGGGGGAGAGTCACAAATGGATGATCTGTTCCCGTTCACTTCCGCAGACAATTCAGCTGGGATACGTCCCGAACCGCGCCCCGCGCGGCAGAGGTGGTCATGGCCGCATAGGCACGCAGTGCGATGCTCACCTCCCGCTGCCGATCACGGGGTCGCCAGGCCTCCTCGCCCCTCGCGTCCATGGCTCTGCGGCGCCGCTGCAGCTCGGAATCGGAAACCGCGACCCGTATGGTGCGCGCAGGAATATCGATCTCGATAGTATCCCCCTCCTCGATCAGCCCGATGGCACCCCCCTCGGCCGCTTCGGGAGAGACATGCCCGATGGAGAGCCCAGAGGTTCCACCGGAGAAGCGGCCATCGGTAATCAACGCGCACACTTTGCCCAGCCCCTTGGACTTGAGGTAACTGGTGGGATAGAGCATCTCCTGCATTCCCGGCCCTCCACGGGGCCCTTCGTACCGAATCACAACCACATCCCCTGCCTGGATACGATCCCCCAGAATCGCCTCCACGGCACTCTCCTGACTCTCGAATACACGCGCCGGCCCGGAAAACCGGAGGATCGACTCATCCACCCCGGCGGTCTTCACCACACAACCATCCAGCGCGATATTTCCGTACAGTACGGCCAGGCCACCATCTTTGCTGTAGGCGTGCTGGAGATCCCGGATACAGCCACAGCTCCGATCCAGATCCAGGTCGGACCAGCGCCGCTCCTGACTGAACGCCTTCTGGGTAGGGACGTTTCCAGGAGCTGCCCGAAACAGGGTGTGCACCCGCTCATCACTGGTGCTGCGAATATCCCAGTGTGCGATGGCATTCCCCAGCGTGGCACAGTGGATGGTGGGAACATCCCTGTTAAGCAGCCCCCCCCGATCCAGTTCACCCAGAATCGCCATCACTCCTCCAGCACGATGAACATCCTCCATGTGGTACCTGGAGGTTGCCGGCGCCACCTTGCAGAGGTTGGGAACCCGGCGTGACAACCGATCTATATCCGCCATGTGAAAGGGAACCCCCGCCTCTTCGGCTGCGGCCAGCAGGTGCAGAACCGTGTTGGTGGACCCGCCCATGGCGATATCCAGCGACATGGCATTTTCGAACGCCTCAAAGGTCGCAATCGAGCGCGGCAGCACCGAATCATCATCCTGCTCGTAATACCGCCTGGCCAGATCGACTATGAGTCGGCCGGCCTCGAGAAACAGATCCTTGCGCTCCACATGAGTGGCCAGCAAAGTACCATTGCCCGGAAGAGAGAGCCCCAGCGCCTCGGTCAGACAGTTCATCGAATTGGCGGTGAACATCCCAGAACAGGAGCCACAGGTGGGACAGGCGGAGCGCTCCATGGCCAGCACATTGGCGTCGCTCTGACCAGGATCCGCTGCAGACACCATGGCATCCACCAGATCCAGATGCAGCTCTTCTCCATCTATCACCGCCTTGCCAGCCTCCATCGGCCCGCCGGAGATGAATACGGTGGGAATATTGAGACGCAGAGCCGCATTGAGCATCCCGGGAGTGATCTTGTCGCAGTTGGAGATACATACCAACGCATCGGCGCAGTGGGCATTGACCATATACTCCACCGAATCGGAGATCAGCTCCCGTGATGGCAACGAATAGAGCATGCCACCATGCCCCATGGCGATACCGTCATCGATGGCGATGGTATTGAACTCCTTGGCCACGCCCCCCGCACGCTCAATCTGGTGCACCACCAACTGCCCCAGATCCTTCAGATGGACATGGCCCGGCACAAACTGGGTGAAGGAGTTGGCAACGGCGATGATCGGCTTGTCGAAATCGTCATTCTTCATCCCCGTGGCACGCCACAGGGCGCGGGCTCCCGCCATATTGCGGCCATGGGTAGTGGTACGTGAGCGATATTCGGGCATAATTGCACCTGCGGCAGATTAAAAGGATAATTATAAACCATCTGCAGGGCTCCTCTGGATAGTAATTTTTTCGCGAGAGCAAGAAAGAGTAGCGGATTCGAATGCAGGGCCAACACCGCTATCGCGGGAAGAGTGCCTCTGTTGGGGCTACAGCCACCGGCTCATCGCTTCCCCGGGAGCTCCAGATAGACCGGGAACCAGAACACCAGACAGCACGGAATCAGATCACATCTACTATAAAATGCAGCCCGATACCCCCTCTTTTATCCACTGGTTCCGTAACTCCGCCCCCTATATCAACGCCTTTCGTGACGCCACCTTCGTCATCTCATTTGGCGGCGACGCCATCGAGGGACCCGGCTTTCCTCACCTGGTGCACGACTTCGCACTGCTCAACAGCCTGGGAATACGGTTGATACTTGTCTATGGGGCACGCAGGCGCATCGAACGAATCCTGAATGAACGACATATCGTGAGCCGCTGTCACCGAGGCCTGCGTATCACCGACCATGCTGCGCTGGAGTGCGTCAAACAGGCGGTCGGTACCCTGCGCCTCGAGATCGAGGCACTGCTCTCCATGGGACTCGCCAACTCTCCAATGGCCGGCGCTGCCATTCGTATCACATCAGGCAATTTCGTTACCGCCCAGCCCCTGGGGATCCGTAACGGTGTGGATTACCAGCACACCGGTGTAGTTCGCCGTATCGACGCAGCGGCCATCGAGCAACACCTGGATGACGGCAGTATCGTCTTGCTGCCACCGCTGGGGTACTCCCCTACGGGTGAGATATTCAACCTGAGCGCCGAACAGGTGGCCTGCTCGGTGAGCAAGGCACTCACCACGGACAAACTGATATATTTGGTAGAGGCCGTCGGGCTGCAGGATGAGAACGGGGAACTGATCCGAGAGCTGACCGTAGTCGAGGCACAGCGACAACTGGACAGCCGCAGCAATCTTCCCGCCACCGTCTCGGAACCTCTCCGCAACGCCATCGACGCATGCCGGGCAGGTGTCCAGCGTGCGCACCTCCTGGACAGTCGTCTGGACGGCTCCCTGTTGCAGGAGTTGTTCAGCCGCGATGGCAGCGGCACCCTGCTGACACTGGAGCGGTTCGAAGGGATCCGTCCTGCACTAATCGACGACGTTGGCGGCATCCTGGAGCTGATCGCTCCACTGGAGGAAGCGGGCATACTGGTGCACCGCTCCCGCGAATGGCTGGAGACAGAGATCGACCATTTCAGCGTTGTGGAACGTGATGGTGCCATCATCGGCTGTGCCGCCCTGCACCCCTTCGAAGACGAAAAGATTGCCGAAGTCGCCGGCTTGGCAGTTCACCCGGATTACCGGGGACAACAACGCGGCGGACGGCTGCTGGAATATGTAGAGCAGAAAGCGAGAAAACTGGGCATCGAACGGCTGTTCGTTCTAACCACCCACTCCCCCCACTGGTTCCGGGAGCGCGGATTCCGGCCGGCGACCATCGGGGAGCTGCCGGTAGCGCGCCAGGCTCTCTACAACTACCAACGCAACTCACGAGTCTTCATCAAATCACTGTGACAAAACCGCAACAGAGGCGTTTCAATCGCCCGTTTCTCAAATGGGCGGGCAACAAATACCGCGTCCTTAAACAGATTCTGCCACAGCTTCCCCCGGGAGAGTGTCTGATCGAACCTTTCGCCGGTTCCTGTGCCGTGTTCCTGAACACCGACTACCCCCGTTATCTGATCAGCGACATCAATCCCGACCTGATCCGTCTCTACCAGATCCTGAAGCAGGAGGGTGAACCCTTCATACGTTATGCCCGGAAGCTGTTCACCTCACACAACAACAGTGAAGAGCGGTACTACCGCCTGCGTGGCCGTTTCAACGACAGCAGTGACGAGGTGGAGAAGGCAGCGCTGTTCCTCTACCTCAATCGTCACGGCTACAACGGCCTGTGCCGCTACAACAACGCCCACCAGTTCAACGTCCCCTTCGGGCGTTATCGGCGCCCCTATTTCCCGCAGCGGGAGATGCGACAGTTTCACCATAAGGCGCAGCTGGCACAGTTTCTCTGCCAGGACTTCACTACCACCATCTCCCAGGCCCCTGCCGGCAGCGTCATCTACGCGGATCCGCCCTATGTCCCTCTCAACACCACCGCCTCTTTCACCAGCTATAGCAGTGGCGGCTTCACCAGCGGACAGCAAAAGAGACTGGCCGAAATCGCGGAACAGGCGGCACAGCGAGGCATCCCGGTCCTTATCTCCAACCACGATACGCCATTTGTGCGAGAGATCTACCGCAGTGCCACCCTGACGAAATTCAAGGTCCGACGCTCCATCAGCTGCAACGGCCAACAACGTAACGATGCGGCTGAGCTGCTCGGCCTGTTCACTCCTGATTAGTCTATAATAGACATATCAGACATTCACAATATAATCCGGGATCGAAGAAACACCCGAGTTGCCCGAATCAACAGCTAGGAGACCCACATCGTGGAACACAGACTGCCACCGTTACCATTTGCACAAGATGCACTCGCCCCCAGGATTTCAGCCGAGACACTCGAATACCACTATGGCAAACACCACGCTGCCTATGTAACCAACCTCAACAAACTGATCCCAGGCACCGAATTCGAGAACCTGCCGCTGGAGGAGATCATAACAACGGCACCTGCAGGCCCCATCTTCAACAACGCCGCACAGGTGTGGAACCACACCTTCTACTGGAACTGCCTGACCCCCGACGGCGGTGGGGAGCCCAACGGCGCGCTGGCCGACGCGATCAAACGGGAGTTCGGCTCTTTCGGCGAGTTCAAGCAGCAGCTCTCCACCTCCGCGGCCACCAACTTCGGGTCCGGCTGGAGCTGGCTTGTCCGTAACCCCGGTGGCTCCCTCCAGGTGGTCAACACCAGCAATGCCGGTTGCCCGTTGACCGCAGGACAGACTCCTCTGCTGACCATCGATGTCTGGGAGCACGCCTACTATATCGACTACCGTAACGCCCGTCCCGCCTACATCGACTCATTCTGGGAGCTGGTGAACTGGGATTTCGTTGCTAGCAATCTCGGCGACTCGGCATCCGAGTAGACGACATCCGGGACCAGGGTTCCGCCCCGGCGCAATGCCCCATCCGCCTCCCATGACGTGGGGGAGGCGGATAGCCGGATACCGCCGGTTCGGCGGCTGGATTGAACCACAAAACAAAGAGTTGGCTGAAACCACACTGCAATAGTTGCATTGTAGTGAATATAGCGATATAATCCGCTTTTCCGACTGGCGGTCCCTAGACAGGACTGCCTTTTTGTTTTGGGGAGGATGAACCCGATGTCCGACAATCTCATGGACACCTACGC
>JALSRO010000038.1 GCA_026984715.1 Chromatiales bacterium
CCAAAGGCAGGGTATGGAATGCATCATAGAGCGCTCCCAACAGCTCTTCCCCCGGTGCCTTCACCCAGCGCCCCTCCATGGCGGTTTCCGCGTTGCCGGGAATCTCCCAGCACGCCTCGAATCCCCGGAAGTGATCGATGCGCACAAAATCGAACAGCTCCAGCTGGGTACGCATCCGGCCGATCCACCAACTGAAACCATCTTCGCGCATCCGCTCCCAGCGATACAGAGGGTTACCCCATAGCTGGCCGGTAGCTGAAAAATAGTCGGGGGGAACGCCGGCCACCCTCTCCGCCCTACCGTGCTCATCCACGCTGAAATACTTCCGGTGGGCCCACACCTCGGCACTGTCGTGGGCCACAAAGATCGGCATGTCCCCAAACAGCAGCACGCCGAGTCGGCGGGCATAGTCACGTAACTCCTGCCACTGGCGAAAAAACAGATACTGTTGAAAACGGATCGAATCGATCTCGTCGGCAAGGCGCTTCCGGGCCTGCTCCAGCGCTTCCGGCCGCCGATCACGCAGCGGCTCGGGCCAGCAGGACCACTCCTGCTCCCCCTGCTCGTGGCGCAGCGCCATGTAGAGCGAAAAATCGTCCAGCCAGTCGGCATGCCGGGAGGAGAACTCCTCCAGCTCCTGCTGCTCCGCCTCTGAGGCCAGCGCCAGGAAGCCCTGGTAGGCCCGCTGAAGACAGCGGCGGCGATATGCGCCACTGTCGTCGGCAGACTCCATCTCCGGCGGCTCGAGCCATCCCCTCCCTTGCAGCCACTCCAAATTGATCAACAGAGGGTTGCCGGCATGTACCGAGAGACACTGATAGGGTGATCCATCGCCATGGGTCGGGCCCAGCGGCAGAACCTGCCACACGGTAACCCTGCTGGCGGCCAGAAATTCAACAAAGCGATAGGCCTCGGCACCGAGATCACCGTTGCCCACCCCTCCCGGCAGCGACGTGACATGTAGCAGGATTCCGGCGCGACGCTCGTCCGCAATACTCATGCCGTATTAGCGCACATGGTGTACCTGCTGGCCAAGCATCTCCGGTATCACTAGAACCACTCCCCCTTCACTGACATGGAAACGCTTCTCATCCTGCTCCCGATCTTCCCCAATCACCATCCCTGCGGGGATATCACACTTTTTGTCGATAATCGCCTTGCGGATACGGCAGTTCTGCCCAATGTTGACATCCGGGAGAATGACCGAGTCCTCGACCGTAGACCACGACTCCACCACCACGTTGGAAAACAGCAGGGATCGACGCACCGTCGCTCCGGAGATGATGCAGCCGCCGGAGGTGATGGAATCCACAGCCATGCCACGACGATCGTCGTCATCGAATACAAATTTCGCCGGCGGAACCTGGCGTTGATAGGTCCATATCGGCCAGTCCTGGTCGTAGAGATTCAGCTCCGGGGTAACGCTGATCAGCTCGAGATTGGCCTTCCAGTAGCTGTCCACAGTACCCACGTCACGCCAGTAGCCCTGTCCGCCACCCTGGGAGTCGGCAAACGGATAGGCATATACTCGGTACTTCTCCAGCAGCCCGGGAATGATATCCTTGCCGAAGTCACGACTGGAACCAGGGGTATCGGCATCCTTGATCAGCTGCTCATAGAGGAACTCTGTATTGAAGATGTAGATCCCCATGGAAACCAGCGCGATATCCTCCGAACCAGGCTTGGGAACCGGGTTTTCCGGCTTCTCCTCGAAGCTCGTTATGCGCTGCTCGCCATCCACACCCATAACACCGAAGGCGCTCGCCTCTGCCAGTGGGACATCGATGCAACCCACGGTGACGTCAGCCTCCCTCTCTACGTGAAGCGCAAGCATCGGGCCGTAATCCATCTTGTAGATGTGATCCCCGGCAAGGATCAGGACATAGTCGGGATTGTGGCGGCGAATGATATCCAGATTCTGGTACACAGCATCCGCAGTACCCGCATACCAGGAGGCCTCGATGCGCTGCTGTGCCGGCAAAAGCTCCACGAACTCCCCGAAATCACCACGCAGTGATCCCCACCCCTGCCGGATATGGCGGATCAGGGAGTGCGCCTTGTACTGTGTCAACACACCGATACGGCGGATCCCCGAGTTGATACAGTTGGAGAGAGGAAAATCGATGATGCGGAACTTCCCCGCAAACGGAACCGCTGGCTTGGCGCGCCACATGGTAAGCTGCTTCAGCCGGGAACCCCGTCCCCCTGCCAGCACCAGCGCCAGCGTATTACTGGTGAGACGGCTGACGAATCGCGAGTGACGGTTGAATTGCATTACGCAACCTCCTGGCTATTGCATGATTGTACGACCATCGTTTTTCTCCCCCCAAACAGTCAGCTTTGGTCGAGCCGTAACCGCAATCCGTGTTAATCTTGGCGCCATCGAAACGGAGGATTGCTATTGTGAACGACCCTCGGAACATAAACAATACCATAGCATTGGCGCCAGACCTATTGAAGATCGTCGACGCACGCCATCATGATCCTTTCTCTGTTCTCGGCCGCCACATCGAGGGTGACCTCGAGACCGTGCGTACCTTCGTCCCCGATGCGGCATCTGTCTGTATCGGCCCGGATGGGCCCGAGCTGAAGCGCATCGGCGATACCGATCTGTTCGAGTGGCTGGGCCCGTCAGGTACCACCGGAAAGGCCTACCGGCTGCACTGGAGAGACCGCAGCGGGAAGGAGCACCGTTTCATCGATCCCTATCAGTTTCCCCCGCAGATATCGGAGTTCGATCTGCACCTGTTCGGCGAAGGCAGACATTGGCATATCTACAACATTCTCGGCGCCCACCCAGTGGAGATCGAGGGAGTGAAAGGGGTGCGCTTTGCCACATGGGCACCAAACGCCGAACGCATCAGTGTGATAGGAGAGTTCAACCATTGGGATGGGCGCCGCCACCCCATGGCGGTGCATGGAAGCAGCGGGGTCTGGGAGCTGTTTATCCCCGAACTGGAGCCGGGCCTCCTCTATAAATTCGAGATCCGCAACCGCTACAGCGGAGAGATCCTTATCAAGACCGATCCTTACGGACAACAGTTCGAGTTGCGCCCCGATACTGCGGCACTGATTCACAGCGAAGAGCCGTTCCTGTGGCAGGACGGTGACTGGATGAAACAGAGGGCCACCAACGACTGGCAACACCGCCCCATGGCCGTATATGAGGTACATCTGGGCTCCTGGCGCCGCGACGAACAGGGCCATTTTCTCAACTACCGGGAGCTGGCGGTGCAGCTGGTTGACTACGTCACCACGATGGGATTCTCACACATTGAACTGCTGCCGATCACCGAGCACCCGCTGGACGCCTCGTGGGGATACCAGACGACAGGTTACTACGCCCCCACCAGCCGCTTCGGCACCCCGGACGATTTCCGTTTCTTCGTCGACTACTGTCACCAGCACGGAATCGGCGTACTGCTGGACTGGGTACCCGCTCACTTCCCCAAGGACAGCCATGGCATTGCCCGTTTCGACGGTACCGCCCTGTACGAGCACGAGGATCCCCGGCGCGGAGAGCATCGCGACTGGGGTACCTTGATCTACAACTACGGGCGCAACGAAGTGAGGAACTTCCTGCTCGCCAGCGCCATGTACTGGCTGGAGGAGTTCCACATCGACGGCCTGCGGGTAGATGCGGTCGCCTCCATGATCTATCTGGACTACTCCCGCGAACCGGGTGACTGGATCCCCAACATCTATGGCGGAAACGAGAACCTGGAGGCGCTGGAGTTTCTTCGGGAGTTGAATACGGTGATCCACGGCCAGCACCCCGGCGCGCTGGTGATTGCCGAAGAGTCCACCTCCTGGCCGCAGGTGAGCCGCCCGGTCTGGCTCGGCGGCCTCGGTTTCTCCATGAAGTGGAACATGGGCTGGATGCACGACACCCTTCAGTATATGAGCAAGGATCCCATCCACCGCCACTACCACCACGACCAGCTCACCTTCGGCCTGCTGTACGCCTTCACCGAGAACTTCATGCTGCCCTTCTCCCATGATGAGGTCGTACACGGCAAGGGCTCCATGCTCAACAAGATGCCCGGAGACGAGTGGCAGCGGTTTGCCAACCTCCGCCTGCTCTATACCTATATGTATACCTACCCCGGGAAGAAACTGCTGTTCATGGGGTGCGAATTCGGACAGGGAGTGGAGTGGAACTTCGCGACCGGACTGGACTGGTATGTGCTCGATTTCCCTCTCCATCAGGGCGTCAAACAGCTGCTGTGCGATCTGAACCGCTGCTACCGGGACACCACTCCGCTACACCGTTACGATTTCGAACAGCAGGGATTCGAATGGCTCGATTGTCACGACTCTGATCAGTCGGTACTGAGCTATCTGCGCAGGGATGAAGAGCAGTTTGCGGTAGTAATACTCAATTTCACACCGGTAGTACGTGAAAACTACCGCGTTGGAGTCCCCCTTCCCGGCTACTATCGGGAGATCATCAACTCGGACTCCTCCCACTACGGTGGAAGCAACGTCGGCAACGGGGGTGGAGTGAACAGCGAACCGATCCCCTGGATGGGCCAGCCGCACTCCATCGACCTGACCCTGCCGCCACTTGCGGGTATGATATTCAAACTTACCTGATTCGGAGATGGCAGCATCGCGCACACAACCGGGGCAGAGGCAGCCGGACAGCTCTCCTCGAAGTTCGGTCACGAAAAGCATGCAAAAGAAACAGACTCCTCCACTCAAGATACTGTTTGCCGCCAGCGAAGCCCGCCCCCTGATCAAGACAGGGGGACTCGGAGACGTAGCCGGTACTCTCCCCCTGGCCGTCAAAGCGCTCAAACAGGATGTGCGCCTGGTTATCCCTGCCTACCCGGCCGCACTCCAACACAAGGGAAAGACCAGGACAATCTCCCGGCTCACTCTCCCGCTGGGAAGAGTGCAGATCCTGGAGCGGCTGCTGCCTGGGAGCCGGCTCAAGGTCTGGATGGTGGAGTACCCCCCCTATTTCAATCGCGAGGGCAACCCCTACCAGGGTCCCAACGGCCTGCCCTGGCCTGACAATGCCGAGCGCTTCGCCCTGTTTTGCCAAGCGATCACTGCCCTGGCCCTCAACCAGGCAGGATTGGGGTGGCAGCCGGATCTGGTGCATTGCAACGATTGGCAGACCGGCCTGGTACCGGCCCTGCTCTCTCGCGCGAAGAATCGACCAGCCACACTGTTCACCGTCCACAACCTGGCCTATCAGGGGCTGTTCCCCGAAAGCACCTTTGGTGCACTCGACCTTCCCTGGTCATTCTGGTCGCCCCACGCGCTGGAGTTCTACGGGCAACTCTCATTCATGAAGGGGGGACTGGTGTTCGCTGACCGGATAAACACTGTCAG
>JALSRO010000039.1 GCA_026984715.1 Chromatiales bacterium
CCCCGCCTCCGGCACCACCACCACGGTAAATCGCCTTGATGTTGGTAGTACTACTCTGATCGGCATCCGTACCAAAATTCCCAGCCGTCACAACCCAGTCGGCCACCCACTCATTGACGTTACCATCCATGTTCACGACGCCCGCGCTGGACTGACAGCTCGAGTTTGCGTCGGTGTTGGCGACGGTACCACCACTATTGTTACAGTTTGCCGTATCCGTTCCCGCCGCGGCCATCTGCCACTCGGCGTTGGTCAGCAGCCGCTTGCCGACGTTGGCGCAGGCCTGCTGGGCCTGGAACCAGGTGATATTCACCGCCGGCATCACACCACTCACGCTACGTGCATAGATCTTGTTGGAGCTGCTACAGCTGTTTCCATTTGCATCGCAAGCCGTTGTCAGATCGGCGATCTGGTTACCACCAGTAGCCGCATCCCACACGCTGGCTTCATATATATCCACACAAATCGGGCCGACGGGGACCATGTCGGAGGGGCAACCGTTGGCGCTTTCCAATGCGGTGATGCGGCTGTCGTTGTCATCCACCGCGCTTTTGACGGCGGTGAAATTGGCATTCATCTGCGACGAAGAGATGGTTGTGCCGCTCTGGAAAGAGTTTGGAACGGTCAGGCTTCCGGCGATGACCGTTATCGACGCAGCCGCCGCGATGCCACCTGCAAAATATGCAATCTTTTTCATGTTTCGTTTACCTCGTTCTTGAAAGTCAAATTCCAGTTTGTCGTGTTGTCGGAGTAAGAAGCCTATTGGGCCCAGACCCCCTGGTCCCATACCGCCTCGTCCCAGTTGCTGCCATGCGCGGTTGCCGTAACCGTGATGGTAAAGGACTGATCCGCAGAAGCGGTGCCGTCACTGACGCGAAGTACAACGTCAGCGTTATTCCCGTCGTTCGGCGTTCCTGACAGGGTGGCAGTTCCGTTCCCGTTGTCGGTCAGGGTCAACCAGGACGGCTTGGTTGGCGCAGTGATGGTCAACGTATCACCACTGTCGGGATCGGAAGTGGTTATCGTATAGGTATAACCCTGCCCTTCCGTAGCGGTGGTAACCGGAGTGCTGCTGAAACTGGGAGGATCATTTATATTGTCGACAGTGATGGTGAAAGACTGTTCGTCATACTGTCCGTCACTATCGGTAACCCTGAGCACCACGTCGTGGTCGCCAACATCCCCATTTCCCGGGGTTCCCGACAGGGTGGCGGTACCGTCACCGTTGTCTGTCAAATTCAACCAGCCTGGTTTGGTAGGCGCGGTGATGGTCAAAGTGTCATTTTGGGTGGGATCTGTGGCAACAACATTATAGGTATAGAGCTGCCCCTGAGCCGCCGTCGCCGGTGCACTGCTGGTGAAGCTGGGCGCTGTGCTGGAGACCGTGATGGTTACCGTGGCCTCGTTGGATTCGGCGCCATCGTCATCCTTCACTTTGTACTTGATGGTGTCCGTTCCGGCATTGGCGCCCGCCGTATATACGATCTTGCCACTGTCCACTGCAGCGGTTCCGAGGGTACCGTTTTTTGAGATGTCGATGGTACCAGTATCGAGACTCCCATCTTCATCCGTGTCGTTGGCCAGAACATCTATGGTGATGCTCTTTCCGGTGGCCACCGTTGCGGTGTCGTCATTGGCCACCGGCGCCTTGTTTTCACCGCCTCCTCCGCTGCTGCCGCCACCGCAGCCGGAAAACAGGGCTACCAACGCCCCGAGCAGCAACAGTCTGCTGCCATACAATCGCATCATAATCTACCTCCTGGTGAACGAAAAGGCGGGGATTGGGATTCTCCCCTCACATAACTAACCAATTTAATCGAACAAAGGAGCGGAATCTTTAGTGGGTAAAAGGCAATTTTTTTGCCGCAACCACGCCCGGCCCTGAACTGCGACTTCTCCATGTTGGAAAACGCTCGTCAGCCGCCGTGGCCCCCTTTCTTCCGCCTCGACCTGGCGCATCTCAAGACCAATCCGGGCAGCCATACCATCATCCGCTGGCGTCACTGAGCAGTTGCTTCTCTGCCTGATTATCGCTCTTCAGGCTTGATTGGTTGTTTCTCATATTCTCCAAAACCACCGGCGAAGTCAAGGCCGGGCCGGCGAAATGGTTCACAAAATCCGCAAGTCGTTCCGTTTCACTCCCTTTCCGCCAGGATGGTGGCGGCGAAGGCGTCGAACCGCTCGGCGAACCGTTCGCGGGTGTGGCGGGCGCGGGCCAGTTCCCATGCCTGGCGGGCCATCTGCCGCAGCCGGTCGGCCGACAGGCCGGAGACGGCCCGTACCGCCTCGCGGATGGCCGGGACGGTGTTGTCGGACAGCAGGATACCGCTCTCCCCGACATCGACGCTGGCCTCCCGGGAGAGGATGGGGATGATGCCGGCGTGCATGCAGGTGATGGCGCTGCCGCCACCACCCTCGGCGCAGCTGGGATAGACCAGGCCGACGGTATCGCGGGCCAGCTCGAGGAACCGGCGGTCGCCGACGTCGATCCAGCCGAGGGTGCGGATGTTGGGTGTCGCGTAGAGTTCCTTGCGGTAGGCCTCGACGAAGGCGGCCTCCTCCTCGATGGGGCCGCAGACGGTGAGGTGGTTCTCCGGCATCCCGGCGAACGCCTCCAGCACCAGATCCAGCCCCTTGTGGACGAGGCCGGCGCTGCCGAACCAGAGGTAGCGGTTGCGGCAGCGGTCGAACTCCTTGGCGTCGTCCCAGGGGTAGGTCAGCGGGGCGGAGATGGGGATGCGGTGGAGCGGCTTTCCCGCGTAGGCGTAGGTCTCCATGGTGAAACGGTTGCCGAGGACGGTGCCGAGGTCGGCCACTTCGATGGCCCGGTTGGGCTCCACCATCTTGGGGTTGACCATGGCGACACCCCGCCGCCGCTGCAGCTCCAGCAGGCGTGTGTAGGCGGCCTGGTTGTTGAACAGCCAGTGGGCGGTGTCCAGATGGGCCACCTTGAGACAGTCGTGGTTCAGCCGGGCGGCGATGTGCTCGAGGTTGGTCCTGGCGGAGATGAAGATATCGTACTCCTTCTGCGGCCTGAAGTGGCTGTTCCGATAGCTGATGACATCAACGGAGTATCCCCGCTCGAGGAAGGTCCGCGCCATCTGGAACGACTCCCAGTCATGGGTGTGATCGTGGGAGATGGGCTCGCCGGACTTGCGCAGGAAGGGTTCGATGATGAATGACAGCAACACACTGCCGCGCGGCGCCCCTTCGGGCTCCAGTGATGCCACCTGTGCATGGATTCCCCGATCTTTCCGGCAGAGCCTGCGGCAGATTTTCTGTTTCAGCTTATGCGGCAACATCATCCTGAGTTCTGCGTGAAAAATCTTCGTTTGAGTTTGCGCCGGATCTTTTCTCCGGCCAGTGAGAGCCTTCCCGGTTCTTTTCCCGGTTTGGTTGGGAAATCTGTTTTCAGCATGTTGATGGGAAAGAGATGTCCATACCCTTTTTCGGTTTCGTCGGAAGAGTCATCCTGGATAAAACACTCCTCATCGAACCAGCGATAGTCAATGTACCAGGTCCAGCAGCCATGCTTTTTGTAGAGGCTTGCTATCTCCTGCGCCAGTGCCGGATTTGTCTGCAGAGAAACATATTCGGTGTCGAACCCAGATATATGTCTGAACATGAGTTTCGCCGAGCGGTTGCTGCTGTAGTTTGAAAACCAGAGCCGGAAGGCGTGCCGTTGCCGCAGCTTCCCGACCGCACGATAGACCTGAACATGGTCTTCATGGCCATACTCTCCCCACGGATTATGGGTAAACACGTTGCGGTATCCGCGCAGCTTTTCTGCCAGAAGCTCTTCGAGCAGATGGTAGTTGCGCTGGTAGCGCTCCGATATCTCCTTGCCTTGCGTTATCGCCATGCCACTGGGGGATTCGGCGGGATTGTTCCAGTCGGCGCCGCTGAACGAACCACTCTCTTCAATATCCAGGCTGGTGAGGTTGTTCAACGGATACTCCGCTACCACCTTTTTTCGTCCTGCGCCCAGGGCGGGCAGTGCGGGGTAGTCGCAGAAGCAGAACAGGATCTCATCCACCTTGTCCACAATGGAGCTGAACCAGAGGATCTCGTCATCCGGGTGGGCGACCACCAGAATAGAGCTGGAGAACATTGAGGATGAAGCGCTGCTCATACGGTCAACGGTAGTCCGGCGGCGCCGGAAGGGAGAGCTGTTGTTTCAGTTCGCACAGCAGGCGCTTGATGTTTCTTTTGGTCGCGGAGAGCGTCCCCTTGAGGCGCCCCTTTTTCTGGATGGCGAAATATTTCTCCGCAATCCAGCGCTCTCTTGCGGTCCACTCCTGCCGCGGCCGGATGGCGATGCTCCAGGGGAAAAGCGACTCCCGACTCTCTGGAGAGACAGGGGGTTTTTCGAGATCCCGGCGGATCTGTTCCCAGGAGTATCCCAGCTGCTCGATTGTCTTCTGCCCCAGGCTCTCCAGGTAGGAGAGGGCGAAGTGGCGTGACTGGGCCTCCTCGGCCATCTTTTTCCATTTGTCGATGCTGGATGTGCTGGGCCGGGTGTGTTTGTGGATCCCGACGGGGTCGTTCATCTTGCCCTTCGGCGCCGGAGTGCGGCTGTAGTCGAGCATGCTGTCGTGGAAGTCGATGCCGAGCCGCTCGCAGAGTGCGGAGATGTTTTTCTCCGGCTCCGATACGAACTGTTCATAGTGGATGGTGATGGCGTCACTGCCCAGCCGTTCGATCCCTTCCAGGATCAGGCGGGGGGCCAGCAGCAGATCCGGCTGAAAGATCCCCAGCACCGGCCAGTCGCCCTTTACATAGGTGGTCAGTTCGGAGGCGAGAACCGCCATCGGATTGCGGATCAGAAAGATGAATTTTGCCTCGGGAAAGAGGCGGTGCAGCTCCGGAACGATGAAGAAGTAGCGCGGCGTCTTGTCCAGAAAGAGTTTCTTGCCATGCTTGCTCAGGGCATCGCCATAGATGGTCTGTGCCCAGTTGCGGATTGCCTCGTCATGGATCCCGCTGTCGGCGGCGTAGTTTTCGATGAATTCGCGGACCCCCTCGGCGGCAAAAGCGGCGCCATATTCGGCCTCGATGCCGGAGCTGCGCAGGCCATAGATCGGGTGCAGCATCAACCAGGTCTCTGCCGATGTCTGGATATCGGGATGGCCGGCGAGAACCCGCTGTAACAGGGTTGAGCCCGAGCGGGGCTGGGAGATGATGAAGATCAGGTTTTTTCCGCGATAACTGTCAGCCATGTCTGCTGTACCACTCGATAGTCTGTGCCAGCCCGTCGCGCAGCGGGGTTCGGGGTCTCCACTCGATCTGTCTCGATGTTTCGGCAATATCGGCGACACAGATCCGCTCCATGG
>JALSRO010000040.1 GCA_026984715.1 Chromatiales bacterium
AGCTCGATCAGTGGCGCCAACGCACGCTGGGGATCCTCCCGGTGACGTTGGGGATCCGGTTCATAGGATTCGATATATACACGCAGCGTGGCTCCCACGGTGCCGGTCCCGGATAGGCGGTATATGATGCGTGAACCCCCTTCGAACAGAATGCGTATCCCCTGACCACTGCTGCGGCTCCCATCCACCGGGTCGGTATAACTGAAGTTGTCACACAGTTTCACACGGTAACTTCCCAGGCGTTTCCCCGGCAGGGTGGAGAACTGCTGCTCCAGGTGCTCCATTACCCCCAGAGCCTCCTCCCTGTCCACCTCTTCGTAGTCATGGCGGGTATAGAAGTTGCGTCCATACTCTGCCCAGTGGTGCTGTACCATATCCGCCACCGGCCGATTGCGTACCGCCAGAATGTTCAACCAGAACAGCACCGCCCACAACCCATCCTTCTCGCGGATGTGATCGGAGCCGGTGCCGAAACTCTCCTCCCCGCACAGGTTAACCCTGCCGGCATCCATCAGGTTGCCGAAGAACTTCCATCCCGTTGGGGTTTCATAACAGCTGACTCCCAGCCGTTCGGCCACCCGGTCCACGGCCATGCTGGTGGGCATGGAACGGGCGACACCGGTGATGCCGTTCCGGTAGGCAGGTACCAGATGGGCGTTGGCGGTCAGCAGCGCCAGACTGTCCGATGGGGTGACGTAAAAGTTGCGCCCCAGAATCATGTTGCGGTCGCCATCCCCATCAGAGGCGGCGCCAAAGTCTGGTCCGTCGTCACTGAACAGCTGCTCCACCAGAGTCCGGGCATGGACGAGGTTGGGATCCGGGTGCCCCCCTCCAAAATCGGGCAACGGGGTGCCGTTGATCACGCTACCCGAAGCGGCGCCCAGGCGGTTCTCCAGTATCTCGCGGGCGTAGGGGCCGGTGATGGCATGCATGGCATCGAAGCGCAGGGTGAAACCACTTGCCAGCAGCTTGCGGATGGCATCGAAGTCGAACAGGCTCTCCATCAACTCGGCATAGTCTGCCACCGGATCGATCACCTCCACATGCATCTTTCCCAGGGTGTGGCTACCGCACTCTCCCAAGGGAATATCGTCCGCTTCCATCGTCAGGTAACGGTCGATGACCTGGCTGCGACGATAGATCGCCTCGGTGATCTTCTCTGGCGCCGGCCCTCCATTGGAGGTGTTGTACTTGATACCGAAGTCGCCCTCCGGCCCTCCAGCATTGTGGCTGGCGGAGAGGATGATTCCTCCGTGCGTGTTGTATTTGCGAATCAGAGCGGAAGCGGCCGGTGTGGAGAGCAGCCCATCCCTCCCCACCAACACCTTTCCAACTCCATTGGCAGCAGCCATCTTGAGAATGATCTGGATCGCCTCGCGGTTGTAGAAACGGCCATCGCCCCCCAGTACCAGCGTCGAGCCCTCGACCCGGCCAACGCTGTCAAGTATTGACTGGACAAAGTTCTCCAGATAGTGAGGCTGCCGGAAACAGGTGACCTTCTTGCGAAGTCCGGAGGTCCCTGGGCGCTGATCGGAAAACGGTCGAGTGGTGATTTTGCGAATGGTCATCTTCTAGCCTGTTTAGGTGATAAATGGTTGAAGTTGGAATAGGGTATCATTTATTAACCCGGCAGCAATATGTACTCCATTCGGGAGTTTGGGCATACGCCTGCCTGAAGTCTTCGCTCCGGGATATTTACCGGCACCCATCGGCGGAATACGATATATATATCGTTGTGGTTGCCGGGTTGATATATATTGCGACTCAGGGTGATTATACTATTCCGATCAGATTATTGGCGTGAAGGAGAGAAGATGACGACAGTAGATGCACACAAGGAGACCCTGGATTTCCAGACCGAGGCGAGACAGCTGCTCCAACTGATGATCCACTCCCTGTACAGCAACAAGGAGATCTTCCTGCGTGAGTTGATCTCCAACGCCGCCGATGCCGCCGACAAACTCCGCTTTGAGGCACTCAGCGACAGCGCCCTCTACGAGGATGACAGCGATCTGAAGATCCATGTCAGCTATGACAAGGAGGCGCGCACCATCACTGTTCGTGACAACGGGATCGGTATGTCGCGCGATGAGGTGATCGAAAATATCGGTACCATCGCCAAATCCGGCACGCAGCAGTTTTTGGAGAGCCTCACGGGGGATCAGGCCAGAGATGCCAAGCTTATCGGCCAGTTCGGAGTGGGTTTCTACTCCGCATTTATCGTGGCAGACAAGGTGACCCTCACCACCCGCCGCGCCGGCATGGGACCAGAGCACGGTGTGCGCTGGGAATCCACCGGAGAAGGGGAGTTTACCGTGGAAACAGTGGAAAAGAGGGAGCGTGGCACCGAGATTGTTCTGCATCTGCGCGAGGGAGAGGAGGAGTTTCTGGATGGTTTCCGGCTGCGCAACATCATCCACAAATATTCCGACCACATCGACATTCCCATCATGATGCCCAAAGAAGCCTCGAGTGAGGAGAAGGCCGAAGGCGAGGAGCAGGTAAACAAGGCATCGGCGCTCTGGACCCTGCCACGCAACGAGATCAGTGATGAGGAGTACAGGGAGTTCTACAAACATATTGCACATGACTTCGAGGATCCGCTGGCCTGGACCCACAACCGTATCGAAGGCAATCTCGAGTACACCTCACTGCTCTATATTCCCAAACGGGCTCCGTTCGATCTTTGGGACCGGGAGAGGCGCCACGGCATCAAACTCTATGTGCGCAAGGTGTTCATCATGGATGACGCCGAGCAGTTGATGCCGAACTATCTGCGATTCGTACGAGGGGTGATCGACTCCAGTGATCTGCCGCTCAACGTCTCCCGCGAGATCCTGCAACAGAGTAAGGTGATCGACTCGATGCGCTCCGGCTCGGTGCGCAAGGTGCTGGATCTGCTCGACAGCCTGGCCAAGGATGAACCGGAGAAGTACGCTACCTTCTGGTCCCAGTTTGGCCGGGTGATGAAAGAGGGTCCGGGCGAAGACTACAACAACCGGGAGCGCATAGCCGCCCTGCTGCGCTTTGCATCCACCCACAACGACAACGATGTCCAGAACGTGTCGCTGGCAGACTATGTCGGGCGCATGAAAGATGGGCAGAAGGCGATCTACTACATCACTGCCGACAGCTTCAATGCCGCCCGCCACAGTCCCCATCTGGAGATCTTCCGCAAAAAGGGGATCGAGGTACTGCTGCTGTCAGACCGGGTGGACGAATGGCTGGTCTCCTCACTGACCGAGTTCGATGGCAAGCCGCTGAAGTCCATAGCCAAGGGTGAGCTGGATCTGGGAGATCTGGAGGACAAGGAGGAGAAGAAAAAGCAGAAGAAGGTTGCCAAGGAGTTCAAGGATCTGGTCAAGCGGGTGACCGAGGCGCTGGGAGAACGGGTCAAGGAGGTGCGCCTCACCCACCGCCTCACCGACTCTCCCGCCTGCCTGGTGAGCGAGGTCCACGACATGGGTGCGCATCTCGAGCGTATTCTCAAGGAAGCGGGGCAGGATGTCCCCGGCAGCAAGCCGATTCTGGAGCTCAACCCGGAGCATCCCCTGGTGCTCCGGTTGCGGGACGAGAAGCCTGGCGAGCGCTTCGACGACTGGGTGGAAGTGCTGTTCGATCAGGCCGTGCTGGCCGAAGGGGGGCAGCTCGACGATCCGGCCACCTTCGTGGGGCGGCTGAATGCCCTGCTGCTGGAGCTGAGCAGGTAGCTCTTGCGGAGTGGTGCCGCTGGCCAGGACAGTTTTTTTTACTGGTGTAAACTGCCGTGGCGGGATACGATACGGTTGGGCAATGGATTATTGAGCCGGTGGCGTAGATTGTTGCCGGGTAATAATCACAGGTTGTTGAAAAAATCCGATTTTTCGACAGTCCTGCCTTGGTGGATGGAAGAGCCACCGTTTTCAGTGGCACCAAGCCGTTGAAGATGAAGGGGCCGCGAGATTGCATCTTCCGGCCCCGTGATGGAAAAAGGCCAAGGATGGACTTTTTCGACATCCTGTTAAGGGAAGGAGCAAATATGAAACGTATTGTTTTCCTCTTGTTTTTCCTGGTCGTGATGGTAGTGGGTCTGAGCTTTGCCGTTATCAATGTCGAGCCGGTGAGAGTGAACTACTATCTGGGTAGTGCCGAGATGCCGTTGGCGCTGCTGATCGTCCTCTCTCTGGCCGTGGGAGGGGTTCTTGGTGTGCTCGCCATGATGGGCAGGATCGTTGGCGCCAAGGGCGAGGCGGTCAGGTTGCGCAGATTGCTGAATGGTGCAGAGAAGGAGTTGCAGCAGCTGCGTTCCCGTTCCGGGGGTGACTAGTCGCCGGGATGAGCGCAAGCACCCTCCTGTTTTTGCTCCTTCCTGTTGCAGCTGCCTCCGGCTGGTTGTTGGCGCGGCGTTGCGAGTGCCGGGACAGGCCGGAATCCAGCAGGTTGCCTCCAGACTATTTTCGGGGGCTGAGCTACCTGCTTGAGGATCAGCCCGACAAGGCCATTGATATCTTTCTGCGGATGCTCGAGGAGGATAGCGATACGATCGAACTCCATCTGGCGGTGGGTAATCTGTTCCGTAACCGAGGGGAGGTGGATCGCGCCATCCGTATTCACCAGAATCTGGTCGATCGCACCACGCTGAGCGGCGGGCAGCGGGCGCGGGCCATGTTCGAACTGGGCGAGGACTATATGCGGGCCGGCCTGCTGGATGGGGCGGAAAACCTGTTTATGGAGCTGGTGGAGAAGGGTGTCTATCGGCGTGAATCCCTGCGCCACCTCATCGATATCTATCAGCAGGAGAAGGACTGGCAGAAGGCGATCGATGCCGGTTTCAAGCTGGAGCAGACCGGTGTCACCGACCTGCGTCCCATGATTGCCCATCACTATTGCGAGCTTACCGAAGAGGCGCGCCGCAGAGGGGATACCGGAGCGGCCCGGAAGATGCTCAAGCATGCCCGCGCCACTTGGCCACGGTGCGCCCGTGCAAGCATCATCGAAGGAACCATGGCGCTGGAAGCCGGCCGCTTCGAGGATGCACTGCAGGCGTTCCAGCGCATAGAGCAGCAGGATGCCGACTATCTGCCCGAGGTGATTCCAATGCTGCAGCAGTGCTATCAACGGCTCGGCAGACCACAGCAGATGGAAGGGTATCTGCGGGAGGTGGTGGATCGGCACGGTGGGCTCGGCGTCATGTTGGTATTGGCCGAGTTGATCTGTGAAGGGCAGGGTGGGCAGCAGGCTGCGGCGGCGCTTCTGGACTATCTGCGCAAACATCCATCGCTACGCGGTCTCGATCGCTTTATCGCTCTGACGGCTCACTGC
>JALSRO010000041.1 GCA_026984715.1 Chromatiales bacterium
CGAGGATGCGGCTGTCGATGCTGAAACTGCGGTTGTCCCCCAGCACGAACACCATGCCATCCGGAACCGTCTCCGGACCAAAATGTGCACCAAAGGGATCATCGCCGTCACCGCCGCGCACCATGCCGGTCGGCGCGCCCCGATGGAGATACGGCTCGTCCAGCCTGTGGCCATTCACGAAAACACTCCCGTCGCGCAGCTCCACCGTATCCCCCGGCAGCGCCACGATGCGCCTCACCAGCTGACCATCCTTGTACGAGATCTCATCCTTGCCGAAAAGGGAGTGGACTATCCGCTTGAACAGCTCGATATCGATCACATCTGACAGACGTGAACTCGCCTTTTCGCCGCGATAGTCGAGCAGCACCACATCCCCCCGACCGGGTACGGCCATCTTGTTGATCACCAGCAGATCGTTTTTGAGTACGGTCGGCGCCATGCTGGATGAAGTGACCGGAAACGCTCGAACCACATTCCGGCCAATCAGCATGTCCATCAAAGGGTTTACCGTAACCAGCAGAAACAGAAACACTCCGATGTAGATAATCGGCCGGTTGAACCACCGCAACCGGTAATCCGGCGGCTGACGACGGGCGCACATCCAGGCATCCAGCGCAATGGCGGCCACACCCACGAAGGGTACCGCCAGGAAGACGATGCTGATACGGCTCTCCACATACATAAAGGCGATGGCTGCCAGCCAGGACACCACAATCAACGCTATGTAGAGCAGGATCCCTCTTGCCAGATACCCGGCGTACTGCTGTCCGAGACCGGGACAGAGAGAGAGCAACAGGGCGATCAGAGGACGGCGCGGACTGATGGCTCCGGGGCGCTCAGAATCTTCCCGGGAAGGTGTGGCGACATCGACAGACACGGAAGGTTCTCCTTGCTTTCGGTGGGGATATTTTAACCAAGCTGCCGGGATACGACAAATGGACCACAACCCACCGCTAGAACCGCCGGCGGAAGAACCATTCCCCATGCGGCGGCCTGCCCTCCCCTGCAGATTCGGCCTGATTGTCGGGACAATCCCCGACGAATGAGCCTGTTCAACCGCAGCTCCCACGATTATAATCATCCGACCAGGAAGATTTGAGTGGTGGCAATGGCTTATCGAAACCGCAGGAACAGATTCCAGATGCAGCTCCATACCCGCTTGTTACTACTCCTGCTGGGGGCTGCGTTCTCCGGCGCGCTCCACGCCGCGGACTGGCCCATGAGCGGCGGAGGTCCGCACCACACCATGCACAGCGCGGTGGCCGTTCCGCTCCACCCCCGAACGGTCTGGCAGACCCAGATCGAGGGGGCCGTCTATGCAGGCCCGGTAGTAGTCGATCACGAGATCTATGTGGCAGGACACGACAAACAGCTGTGGGCGCTGAATGCGGCGACCGGCGCAGTACGCTGGAAACGGAAACTGGGAGAGGTCATCTCCGCCACACCTGCCGTTGCAGGAGATACCATAGTAGTGGGAGCGAAGGATGGCATTCTGACCGCCCTGGACAGACACACGGGAAAGATCCTCTGGCAGACGGAAACCAAGAAGCGGATCATCTCATCCCCTATCATCGATGGTGACACACTCTACGTCGGCTCGAACGATCTGCACCTCTATGCAGTGGATCTGAACACCGGCGCGGTGAAATGGCGATACCTCACCTCCGGATACAAATACAGCGGCATATTCTGCGCCCCCACAGTTGACAACGAAAAGGTCTACGTTGGCACCAAGGACGGTATCTTCTACGCTCTCTACCGGGATAGCGGCAAACTGGTCTGGAAACGGGATGTCGGTTCATCGGTATACCGGGCGGCCCTTCTCAATGGCGATCATCTCTATGTAAGCAGTTATGATCGCCATCTCTACGCACTGGATCGCAGCAGCGGAGGGATCCTGTGGCGCACCGAGCTGCTGGACGACTGGCCGATGGGAACCCCCGTACTGGTAAATGGCACGCTGTACGTACCCAGCCGTAGCGGAAAACTCTACGGAATCAACGCCGGCAACGGCAAGATAGAGTGGCGGGACGATCTGGGCGTAACCGTGCAGCAGGGTTTCGTGGTGGGTTCGAACCATACAGGGGTGGTTGCTGGAGTGGATGGAGAGCTGTTTGCATTCGACCTGGGAAATCGGCGCCGGGTGTGGGAAAAGACTCTGAACGGCGCTATCAAGGCACCGCTGGCGCTCTCCGGCATCGGCCTGGTGGCAGCGACCGAAGACGGAGTGGTCACACTGCTGCGTTAGGAGGAATCTGCCGGATTGGGCAGACAACGACTGCCGATTCCGACTGCGAAAGAGGTCTTCCGATTCGCAGGCACCCCCTCCCGGGCCACCAACGACCGCCACCTGAAACGGCGTGAGGAAACGAGCACAATAGAGAGAGGATATCGTGACAGCATACCTGCAACTGATCGTTCTTGCCCTGGCGTTGATCTCCTGCTCCTCCGCACCACGCCCCGCTTCCCCTGCAGTGAGTGGCGCAAAACAGGAGTCCGGGAACACGCCAGAACAGGCAAGAGAGAGCAGAATCAGGAACAATCTTCCACTCACCCCAAAGCAGCTGAAACTGCTGCAACATCCAGAGCAGATCGTCGGTCTGCTCGACGATGGTGCCATCACCGAGGAGGAGATTCCCAATCCCCACTGGAAGAAAAACGGCTGTATCGGCTGCCACACCACGGCAAAGGTGACGAAACCGATAAAGCTGCGCGAGAAGAATCCCACCCGCCTCTGCACCAACTGCCATGAACAGGAGCTGGTTGAGGCCTTCATCCATCCCGTCGGCATGCTCCCCCCGGATGACTTCCTGGAGCGCATGCCCGACAAATTCAAAAACAACCTCTACAAAGGCGAAGTGAGCTGCGTTACCTGTCACGACCTCCCTATCCAGTGTGATATGAAACGCTTCCCGGAGAGGAAAATCAACCCTATGTTTTTCCGTGGCGGGCCCTATCTGACCCGCACCAAGTTGTGCTACAACTGCCACGATCCCAAGATGTACGAGCGTTACAATCCGCACGATCAGATCACCGACGAAGGGGAGCTGCGAACCAAACAGTGCTTCTACTGCCACAACACCTATCCAGACCGGCGCAAGGTTCGCAGCATCAACGACGTCAGTTTCAATCTGGCGGAGGATCTCAAAAAACTGTGTACCGGCTGCCACCCCTGGCGCCCCCACCCGGGCGGAATCTGGGCCGGCACCAAACTCGGGGAGGGCCCGGACCATCTGGTGATCCCGCCAAAGAAGATCAAACAGAGGATGGAACGCGTCGCACGCCAGCAGGGGATTATCCTGCCCCTGGAGCCAAAGACCGGCAAGATCTTCTGCGCCACCTGCCACAACCCGCATGAGCGCGGCGTTCAGTACCGTCCCGAAGCGGACAAAGGCGCGGACGGCTACAAGCGCTTGCGGCGCGGTGCTATCGAGATCTGCAGAAACTGTCACAACATGTGACAGAACGCCATCTCCCACGCCATCCCCGCGGCCCCACCAATAGAACCACTCAGCGAAATTCACTGATAAAAAATGTGGTTTTTTCAATTGTAACAATATGTTCCTGCCGTGATCATGGTCATGAAAACGGCCTGTAAATCCACAACGATTGCGGGTAATATTTAGAAAACTCGTGATCGAGTGCGCCTTTCACCGCCCTCTGGCGATACTCCTTCATCGAGACACCAAAGCAGATTTGCCAAAAGAAGCGGATGGATACGGACGTGACAAGCAAAATATACCTGCGAACGTTACAGCTCCTCATATTCCTGGCGGTCGGCACCGCAACAGCGAGCGAGAGCGGTTCCTGGCCCATGTTCCTGGGCAACCCCTCCCACAATGCCGCCGCCCCGTCAAGGCTCACCCCTCCCCTGAAACAGTTGTGGAGCTTCGATACGGAGGGCGAGATCTACTCATCCGCTGCCGTTGCCGACGGGCAGGTCTACTTCGCCACACTGCCGGGTCTGGTGTACGCCCTCGACACCACCAGCGGTCAGCCTCAATGGACATTCGAGGCCGACACCGAGATCGATGCATCCCCGGCGGTGAGCAAGGGAAGAGTCTACATCGGCACAAAAGGGGGCAAACTCCACTGCCTGGACAGCCGCAACGGCGAGGCGATCTGGACCATCGAAACGAAGGGGAAAATCACCGCATCGGCCACTGTCGATCGGGGAATCATCTACTTCGCATCCCATGACATGAACCTCTATGCCGCCCGCACCAAGGATGGGACGGTGATCTGGAAAACAGCGCTTCCCTCCGAGGCAACATCGAGCGGCATCTACTCCACTCCGGCGCTCGCCGATGACATCCTCTACGTTGCCGAAAAGGCACACACTCTGTATGCCATTGACGCAACCGATGGCCGGGTTTTGTGGCGATATGCCACCGGCTCCGCCGTCTACTCATCCCCGGTAGTGGCAAACGGTACCGTATATATCGGAGGTTATGACCGCCAGATCCACGCGCTCGACGCCAACAGCGGCAAGCTGCGCTGGAAAGCGCCGCTCGATGAGTGGATCTACGCCTCCCCCGTCATCTACGGAAATAGAGTCTACGTGGGCAGCAAGGATGGCCTGCTGACCGCATTCGACAGCAAGGACGGAAAACAGCTCTGGTCGCTGGACCTGCACGGTGCCATCAGCTCCACCATGACCGTCACCCGCCAGGGGCTGGGCTACATTACCAATGAAGACGGCGAAATATTTGCGCTGGATCTCTCCGCCGGAAAGATCATCTGGAAAGATATCGTGGAGGAGGACGGGTTCCACGCCTCGCCAGTCATCGCCGGAGAACGGCTCTATATCGGTTCCATGAACGGTTATTTCACTGCTTGGGGGAAAGGGCATGAATAGCAGAAAACTGCTGGCACCGGCCATCCTGGCACTACTGGCGCTCACCGCCGGCGCCCGGGCGGAAGAACAGAAGGAGTTCATGAACCCCCACTGGTCCGAATCCAGAGAGGCCTGCCTGCAGTGCCACAAAAGGGTACCCAAACCTGGTGAGCCCCTGAATCTGCTTCTCGGTGGCGACATCATGAACCTCTGCAACCGATGCCATGCCACCATATCGAAAGACAAGTACATCCATGCAGCGGGGATGGTACCTCCGCAGCAGATGGTCGACAGAATGCCGGCAGACTTCCGCGAGGCGCTGAACAAAGATCCCCAGGGCCGGGTAACCTGCCGGGTCTGCCATGAGATAAAGTATCAATGCCTCAGCGACGAATTCTACCGTCGGGTCAACAATCCCCTGTTCCACCGCGGA
>JALSRO010000042.1 GCA_026984715.1 Chromatiales bacterium
GCCCTTTCAGCTCCACCGCCGGGCTCTCCAGTGCGCGGCCGTGCGTGATGCCGGAATGGATCTCGTAACCGCTGACCGGAGCTTCGCCAACCGCCAGCCGCCCCTGCACATTACACAGTTTTTTCTCTGTTGTGAGGGTGGTTTCAAACTCCAGCAATCCCAGTCCACAACGGCTTCCCGGCTCTCCCTCGACCCCTTCGGGGTCGTGGATTTCCCGGCCCAGCATCTGAAACCCGCCACAAATCCCGATCAGCTTGCCCCCGTAGCGCAAGTGGCGCCGGATTGCTCTATCCCACCCCTGCCGACGCAGCCAATCCAGATCACTGCGCACACTCTTGGAACCGGGCAGGATGATGAGATCGGCCGCCGGGAGCGGCTCACCGGGGCCGACGAACTGCAGTTCCACCTGCGGGTGCAAACGCAAGGGGTCGAAGTCGGTATGGTTGCTGATATGCGGCAGGGCCGGCACCACCACCCGGAGGTGGGGATGCCCTCCCCCCGGCACGCTTATGTTATCCCGCGGCAACGCATCTTCGGCCTCCAGGTGCAGCCCGTGCAGATAGGGCAGGGTTCCCAGCACCGGCTTGCCGGTCTCTTTTTCCAGCCACTCCAGGCCCGGCCGCAGCAGGGCAATGTCACCACGAAAGCGGTTGATGACAAAGCCCGCAACGCGCGCCCGTTCGCTTTCGCTCAGCAGTGCCAGAGTACCTACCAGGTGGGCGAACACGCCACCACGGTCGATGTCGGCCACCAGCAGCACGGGGCAGTCCACCGCCTCGGCGAACCCCATGTTGGCGATGTCATTGGCACGCAGGTTGATTTCGGCTGGCGATCCGGCACCCTCCACGATGACCGCATCGAAACGGGTGGCAAGCCGTTGCCAGGAGTCCAGAACCGCCTCCCGGGCGGTACGTTTGTAACGATGGTAGTCACAGGCATCCATGTTGCCGATCGCCCGCCCCTGAATGATGACCTGGGCACCGGTATCGCTGTTGGGCTTGAGCAGCACCGGATTCATGTCGGTCACCGGCCGCAGATGACAGGCCTGCGCCTGTACCGCCTGGGCTCGCCCGATCTCCCCGCCATCGGCGGCGACGGCGCTGTTCAGGGCCATGTTCTGCGGTTTGAACGGGGCCACGCGAATCCCCCGGCGGCAGAGCCAGCGGCATAACGCGGTCACCAGCAGGCTCTTGCCCGCGTCCGAAGTGGTTCCCTGTACCATCAGGGTACTCACGGTTCGATCTCCGCCAGCGCAGCATCGAGCCGCCGCCAGTCGGCCTCCTCTCGCGGCAATCCGAAGCGCACGCTGGAGGGGTGATCGAAACAGCGGATCAGAATCCCGCGGCTGGCCAGCTGCTCCTGCAGCTGTCCGGCGCGAGGGGTACAGTGCCACTGAAACAGGGTACATCCGCCATCGGGAGCATATCCCCGATGGGTCAACAGCGCCCGCAGTCTCTCCCCCTGTCGGGCAAGCCGGCGGCGGGTGATGACCTGCCAGCGCCGATCCTGAACTGCCAAACAGGCGACATGGCGGGCGGGACCACTGATGGTCCAGGGGCCGAGCAGATGCTCCAACCGGGAGAGCAGCTCCAGCCCGGCACAGACAAAGCCCACACGGGCACCGGCCAGGCCGAAGAACTTGCCCAGTGAACGCAACACGATCAGGCCGGGGCGGGAGCTATGAGGCGCAAGGCTCTGCTCCGGAGTAACATCCATGAACGCCTCATCCACCACCAGCCAGCCTCCCCGCGCAGCGAGCTGTTGATGCCAGGCCAGCAGCTGCTCCCGGGGGAAGGTTCTTCCTGTAGGATTGTTGGGATTGCTCAGTACCAGCAGATCGAAATGGTTCAGCCGGGCAGAGATATCATCCGCCGCGACTGACATTACCTGATGTCCGGCACGTTGCCAGGCATGGGCATGCTCGCTGTAGTCAGGAACCAGCACCCCGACACGACTGCTGGCCCGCAGCTGAGGCAGCGCCTGGATTACCGCCTGGGAACCGGCGACTGGAAGCAGGTGCCTTGCGCCATAGTAAGTTAACGCATTTTGTTCAAGCTCATCGTCATCAGGCAACCGCGCCCAGGCAGAATCCGGGATTGGTGGAACAGGCCAGCCATGCGGATTGATACCGGTTGAAAGATCGATCCAATCGGCAGCCGGTATCCCGTAGCGGGCAGCAGCCTCCCGTAACCGGCCGCCGTGATGCAGTAACCTGTTCACTCTAGCCGGCAAACCAGGCTCCCGTGAAAAGCACGACCATCCAGATGAGCAGCGCACGATCCAGTAGCCGCAGCCCTCTTGCAATCACCCCGGAGTCAGGCTCATCTTGCCCCGCACCCAGTTGCGGCCGCATCTGCATGACACCCTCGTAACAAGCGGCGCCACCAATAGTAACTCCCAGACTACCGGCACCCGCCGCCATCACCGGCCCCGCATTAGGACTGTTCCAGAGAGCACCCTGCTTGCGCCAGCAACGCAGCGCCATCCGGAATTTTCCGGCCAGCGCGTAACTGAGCGCGGTCAACCGGGCCGGGATGAAGTTGAGCAGGTCGTCCAGCCGGGCTGCAGCCCAGCCAAAACGGTGGTAGCGCTCATTCCGGTAGCCCCACATGGCATCGAGCGTGTTGGCCAGGCGATAAAGAACGACCCCCGGCGCCCCGGCCAGCACAAACCAGAAGATGGCACCGAAGATCGCATCGTTGCCGTTCTCCAGCACCGACTCCAGCGCCGCCCCGGCCACTCCCCGCTGATCGAGCTGCGCCGTATCACGGCTGACCATCAAGCCAAGCCGCTGGCGAGCCAGCACCAGATCATCCACGGCCAGTGCATCACGCACCTGGGCTGCGTGCTGACCGAGACTGTTCCGGCCGATGGCGAGATAGAGCAACAGCACCTCGACGACGGCTCCCCCCGCCAGACCGGCGGGTAACAGGGCGAGCAGGGTGAACGGGAGTAGCAGGGTCAACAGTGCGACGAACCCGGCAACCCGTGAGTCTCCGTAAAGACGCTGTTCGAGCAACCGGGCCAATCGCCCGAAACCGACCAGGGGATGGAACCGGGGAGGTTCCCCCAGCCAGTTGTCCAGCAGCAACGCCGTGACGATGACCAGGAAAACATCCATCGCGCATCGTTCAGAAATCGATCCCCGGCTGCGCTCCAACACCGGCCCGGAAGGCATGTTTGACATCGGTCATTTCGGTTACGGTATCGGCCGCTTCGCACAGCTCCTGCGGAGCACCACGGCCGGTGATAACCACATGTTGCATCAGGGGACGGTTCTGGAGATCGTCCAGCACTCTGTCGAGCTGCAGCCAGCCATAGTTGAGGGGATAGGTGAGTTCATCGAGCACGATCAGATCCAGAGAAGGATCGTTCAACATTTCCCGCGCCACCTCCCAGCCCCGTTGTGCCACCTCCCGGTCCCGCCGGGGATCCTGCGTCTCCCAGGTGAACCCCTCACCGAGAACATGCCAGCTAACCCCGGGCTGGCGACGGAAAAAGGCCTCCTCACCGGTATCCGAGCGTCCCTTGATGAACTGCGCTACCCCCACCTGCATGCAGTGGCCCAGCGCCCGCGCCGCCATGCCGAAGGCCGAAGTGGATTTGCCCTTGCCGCTGCCGGTGAGCACCAGCAGCAGACCCTGCTGGCGGTCGGCTCGGGCTACCGCCTCGTCCACTACCCTTTTTCTGCGCTGCATGCGTTGCAGGTAGCGCCGTTCCTGCTCATCCCGATCCATCTTGCTCTCCTCTTGACAGCGTGCAGTTACGCGACATGTTGCCTATACGCCGAACAGCTGCCTCCCCCCAGTGGCCGGGACGCCTCCTCCGGTCACGATTCAGGGTTGATAACGCAGGGTCAGGTAGCCGCTGAGACCCGGCTGATTGTAGAATGCGGCGGTCTGGTACTCCTCGTCCAGAAGGTTCTCCACCCTCGCCTGCAGCGACCAGGCTGAGCCCAAATGGTAGCCCGCACGCAGATTGACCAGGGTATAACCATCGAGCTTGCGGCTGTTGGCCAGATCGTCATACCGCCTGCCCTCGACCAGCAGCGTGCCCCCCAGAGTGTATCTCCCGAAATCGCGATCCGCATCGAGGCGCAGCGACTGCTCGGCACGCCGGGGCAATATGTTGCCCCTGTTGCTACCGTCAGAACGGTTCTCCGGCTTGAGCAAGGTCACTCTGGTGGCGACAGTCCAGCCCCCAATCTCCGCCGTCAACGCCCCCTCGACACCGCGAACGAGCGCCTCGTCCACGTTGCCTGGCGCGCTGGTGGCGGCATCGTAGGCGATCAGATCGTCGATGAGGGTCTCATAGGCGTTCAGTGACCAGCTGCCCCAGCCGCTCTCGCCCCGCAGACCCAGCTCGAAGCTGCGGGACTGTTCGGGCTGCAGTTCCGTATTGCCGTATCCGGGATAGTAGAGCTCGTTGAAGGTGGGCGCTTTGAAGGCGGTGCCATATGAGGCGGTCAGACGCAGCTTTTCGCTCACTGGATATCCCCATGCCAGTCCACCGGTCGTCCAGCTGCCAAACTGCTCATTGTCGTCGCCGCGCACGCTGAACTGCAGATCGTGGGAACCGACCACCCCCTGGTACTGCGCGAAAATTCCCTTGTTGTTGCGGGAGGTGACGCTGTAGTCGGTGGTGCCATCCACCCTGTCATCCTGATAGTCGAACCCCAGGGTCAGCAGATGATTGCCTGCAACGGCGATGTCGTTCTGCAACGAGACGGTATCGCGCACGGTTTCGAAACGGCTCTTGAAGGCGCCATCCTTGAAGTTCTTCGAATCGTCCTTGCTGCGGCCCCCGGTCACGGTCACCATCCAGCTCCCCGTCGGGGAGTAGCGCAGGGATGTACCCACGATCTGCTCCACCGCCTCCGAGTGGTTGACGAAACTGCCGTCATAATCGGTATCGTTGCCGGAGTAGAGCAGATGAGCATCCAGCTCCACCCCGCTGACGAATCGGTATCCGCCGCGCAGGGACGCGGATCGGTTTCGGTAGCCATCCTTGTCCGGTTCATTGGTAAAGCATCCGGCTCCATTTGGGAACGGTTTTCCACTGCAGGCGTTGAATCCGGAGCTGTCCACGCTGTTGAGACTCAGGTTGAAACTGCCTCTCTCTCCCCCTCCGGAGATCCCGGCAGAAGCGCTCAGGGTGCCGTAACTTCCCCCACCGACGGATAAATATGGTTCCGGCTTCCCCCTGCCCCGGCGGGTGAAGATCTGGATCACCCCGCCGATCGCCTCGGAACC
>JALSRO010000043.1 GCA_026984715.1 Chromatiales bacterium
GCAAGCATCAACCGCCGGTTGGCTCCGGACGTTGAGACTCTGTTCCTCACCCCGTCCGAGCAGTACACCTACATCTCTTCCAGTCTGATACGCGAAATCGCCTCTCTGGGCGGCGACATCTCAGCCTTCGTTCACGAGAAGGTGGGATATGCACTGCAAAAAAAAATGAGATATAATTGATCAGCTTTGTTTGCTCGAATTTCAGGAGATATCCATGGCGCTTAAGATTACCGATGAATGCATCAACTGCGATGTCTGTGAGCCGGAATGCCCCAACGAGGCGATCTATCAGGGCGACGAGATCTATGAGATAGATCCCGACAAGTGCACGGAGTGCGTTGGCCACTACGACACCCCCCAGTGCGTGGACGTCTGCCCGGTTGACTGCATCATCCCCGATCCGGAACATCAGGAGGATCACGACGCCCTGCTGGCCAAGTACAATAAGCTTACTGGACAGGGATGACCCATCATCGACGGGGCCGGTGCTTCCTCGGCAGCAAGGGGCACCGCACCGTTTCAGATTGGCTCAGGAGGCTTCCTGACACTCCGGACAGACGCCATAGATATAGAGGCAGTGATCGGTGATTTCGTAGCCAAACTTCTCTGCGATACTGTGCTGACGCCTTTCGATGGTATCGTCCACAAACTCATCCACCCGGCCACACTTGACGCAAAGCAGATGGTCATGATGGTCCCCCTCGCTTAGCTCGAAAACTGCCTGCCCCCCTTCGAAATTGTGGCGCTCCACCAGGCCCGCCGCTTCAAACTGCGTCAACACCCGATAGACAGTGGCCAGACCGATCTCCTCACCGGCAGCCAGCAACGCCTTGTAGACATCTTCAGCAGTCATGTGACGTTGGGAGGATTTACCCAGGATTTCAAGGATTTTGAGACGGGGCAAGGTGACCTTCAGCCCCACCTTTTTCAGATTTTGGCTTTTCACGCCAGCCTCTCAGCGGTAATATCTGGAAACCCATTATATAGCGTAACGGCCAAATGCGAAAGATTATTATTAATACACTCCTTCTTTCAGCACTGCTGGACACCGGATGCAGCATCCACCACGTGGACATTCAGCAGGGAAACCTGGTTACACAAGAGATGGTGGATCAGCTGAAACCGGGTATGGACCAGCGGCAGGTACAGCTGATCCTGGGCACGCCGCTGCTGCGCGACCCGTTCCACCACGACCGGTGGGACTACTACTACAGCCTGAAACGGAAGGACAAGCCTTTTGAACGCTACTCACTGCAGGTCTACTTCAAGGACGGCCGACTGAGCCACACCAGCGGGACGGTCCACCCTGACGAGAACCAGAAAACCACCCAGAAATAGAGAGCCTACTTCGCGGGTGGGAGGTCACCTCCCCCTTTCTTCATTCTCTTCCCTGCAGCGGCCCGGCGCTTGCGCACCTCTTTTGGATCCGCAATCAGTGGCCGGTAGATCTCCACCCGATCCCCCTCGCGCAGCACCGTGTCCCGCCCGACCGGCTTCGAAAAGATCCCCACCTTGGTCTCGGGCGTCAGCTCCAGGCCGGGGAACTTCCCCAGGATACCCGACTGCAGAATCGCCTGCTCCACCGTCGTCCCCTCCTTTACCTCCAGTGGAATAATCATCTGGCGCTCCGGCAGCGCGTAGGCAACCTCGACCGCAACCTTCTTCCCCTCACTCTTTTCCATAGATCTCCACCGCCCGCTTGCAAAAGGCATCCACCATGGTATTGGCTATCTGGCTGAACGCCGGTCCGGCCGCCACCCCCACCAACCTGCTGGAAAATTCGAACTCCAGGTCGAAGGAGACCTTGCATGCCCGTTCACCCAGCGCATCGAAACGCCAGAACCCCTCCAGCAGGCGGAACGGCCCCTCCACCAGACGCATCTCCACCATCTTGTTACGCTGCATCCTGTTGCGGGTAGTGAAGGCTTTGTGTAACGCTCCTCGCGCCAGCTCCAGACGGGCAGTTACCTCATCCTCGCTGCGCTCCAGCTCTGTTGCCGAGCGGCACCACTCGAGGAATTTTGGATAAGAGGCAATATCATCCACCAGTGCATACATCTCGGCAGCACTGTAGGGAATAAGGGCAGTTCTACTGATACAGGTCACAACAGATACTCGGAATGTTGACTATCACTTGGATACCCCCGCCAAAGCCCACTCTTGCCCGGCAAGGCAGCGCAGACGGGGTTTGGCCGCCGCACCCGGACGGGTAACCCAGCCACGCTGGAGGAAGAGTAGCGGCCGGCGGGTTGCGCCTGGCGAATCTCCCCACCACGCCGCTCGACGTTTGCCGAGAACCACCAGTTCCCCTCTCCCTGGCACTTGTTCGATGCATATCGGGAGTGCCATGTTCCTAACCAAACCGAAGCAGACCGGTAACATTGAGAAATATGAAAATCACCGCCAGCGGCGCAACATAACGGGTCAGAATATACCACAGTTGATAGCCAGCGCCCTGCAGCCCCAGCTCCTCCATAGTGACCTTGCGGCTCAGGGTCCAGGTGGCGAACAGGGCGATAAACAGCCCGCCCAGCGGCAGAATGACATTGGCAGTGGCAAAATCGAGCAGATCGAAGAAGGTTTTTCCAAACAGCTTTGCCTCTGCCCACAGGTTGAAGGAGAAGATCGTCCCCAACCCCATCACCCAGGTGATCACTCCTGCCCAGGCCGATGCCAACACCCGCGTCATCCCGTGATTCTCCACCAGCCAGGCTACCGCGGGTTCGATCAGGGAGATGGCGGAGGTCCAGGCGGCGAACACCAGCAATACGAAGAAGAGCGTCCCGAAAAAGGCACCACCGGGCATCTGACCAAATGCAATCGGCAGTGTCTGAAAGATCAGACCAGGCCCCGCCCCCGGCTCCAGGCCATGAGCAAATACGATGGGAAAGATGGCCATACCAGCCATCAACGCCACCAGCGTATCGGCCAGGGCGATGATAACCGAGGTCTGGGTAATCGAGGCGTTCTCCGGAAGATAGGAGCCATAGACCATTATCGCCCCCATGCCCAGACTGAGGGTGAAGAAGGCGTGACCCATTGCGATCAATACCGCCGCCGGTGTCAATTTGCTGAAATCGGGGGTAAACAGGAAAGCGATCCCCGCCGTGAAACTGCCGGTGCTCATGGCATACCCCACCAGCATCACCAGGATGAGAAACAGCGCCGGCATCAGAAACCGCACCGCTTTCTCCAGACCGCTCTGCACCCCGCGGGAGACGACGATCATGGTCATCACCATGAAAATGGTATGCCATGCCAGCAGCCGCTCCGGATCGGAGATCAGACCGGTAAACAGCGCCCCAATCTGTTCACCGGTGGCACCACTGAACATCCCCCCGGCTGCACGAAACACGTACGCCATCGCCCATCCGGCGATGACGCTGTAGTAGGAGAGAATCAGAAACCCCGCCAACACCCCAATCCAGCCCAGATACTGCCATGCCGGATGGTGATGTCCCTCCCTGGCCAGCACTCGCATGGTGTTGATGGGACTGCGCCGCCCCCGGCGGCCGATGAGAATCTCCGCCATCATGATTGGAATACCGATGCAGGCGATACAGATCAGATAGACGAGGACAAAGGCGCCACCCCCGTTTTCCCCGGTAATATAGGGAAACTTCCAGATATTACCCAGACCCACGGCAGATCCCGTCGCCGCCAGAACAAAGGCCCAGCGCGAAGACCATTGACCGTGAAGAGAGCTTCTTTTACTACCGGCCATCAACCACCCCGATCCATTCCGAATTGGCTAATTGTGCGGTAATTTCCAGGATGGCTCAACTCGCCATTGAGGTATAATGGATAAATGGCAAAGAAAAAAAGCAAACCGGCCAACGCAGGAGCGACCATTGCCCTCAATAAAAAGGCCCGCCACGACTATTTCATCACCGACCGGTTCGAAACCGGTATCGTGCTGGAGGGGTGGGAGGTCAAAAGCCTGCGCTCCGGACGCCTCCAGCTGAGCGACAGCTACGTGCTGATAAAAGACAATGAAGCCTGGCTGCTGGGGGCACTTATCACCCCGCTGCCCACCGCCTCGACCCATATCCACCCGGATCCCACCCGCACCCGCAAACTACTGCTGCACCGCACCGAACTGGACAAACTGATCGGTGCAGTCGAGCGCAAGGGTTACACCCTGGTTCCGTTGGCAATGTACTGGAAGCGCGGCCGGGCCAAACTTGAAATCGGACTGGCCAAGGGCAAACAGGCCCATGACAAGCGGGCCGCGCAGAAAGAACGGGACTGGCAGCGCCAGAAACAGCGCCTCCTCAAAAGCGGCTGAACCGGTTTGCAGGGAACTTCCAAAAGCTCTACACTGTCTCATCACTACCGATAGGGGGCGACCTGGCTTCGACGCAGGTAGCAAAACCGAAGGTGCATGCCGAGGCGCAGTCCACCTCGTAAATCCAGCTGCACTCAAAGATAGTTGCCAACGACGACAACTACGCTCTGGCTGCCTAACCAGCCAGCCTCTGGCCCGGGCCTGTGCTTGTGCACCCGGATCCAGGGGTCGACTCTCACAAGCTCGCTCTGAAGCCCGTCCGGGGTGGATGAGTCAAAACCCTATCCGGACTCGCCGTCTGTTTTCCCTGCTGGCCGGGTAGCAGGCGGTCAAATCCAAAGACCAGGCTAAGCATGTAGAGCCGACGGCGGAGTGCTTGCGGACGCGGGTTCGATTCCCGCCGCCTCCACCAATACCCCAAGGCCAACCCGGACGGGTTGGCTTTTTTCGTTGGGGAAGACTTTGTATTCCCGGGGGTTCTTGCGGAAAGCTGCGGACTTCGAGAGCCGGCCATCCACCCTCTCCTGCCCGGGTTTTCTCTGATCTGGCCGTTCCTCTCTATTTTCGAGAGAGTGAGCATGAGGCGAAGTCCGGAGGTCCACAGCCGAACAAGGCGTGTAATCAACAGGTTAGACGCGGACGGAACGACACGTCAGATAACCATAATCGGTAGCCAGGAGGTACACTGTCCCTAAACCGATAGACAACGAAGGTACCATGACGAAGCCCCCGACTTCCAAGATCGCCTGGCAAGGGCGCATTATCGGTGTCCAGCCCCGCATCCGGCTGTTGCGCTCCTTCGACGAGCGCGCGCACAGCTACCTGGGCTATGTCCTGCGCATCGAGGGAACCCTTGCGGAAGAGACCGGCGAATTCCTGATCGCCGTGGGCAAGGCCGCCCAGAAGAAACACCGTTTCCAGACTGGAATGGTGGTGAAAGGCGCTTCGGTACCGGTCGCTGATC
>JALSRO010000044.1 GCA_026984715.1 Chromatiales bacterium
TGACCGGAAAGCTGAGATCGTCACGGTGCCGGTTCATGTCCTCCACCAGAATCTCCCGCAGCGCCCGCATGGCATGCCCGGTATGGGGCGAGGCCAGCTCGGCGATACGCAACAGACTGTGTTTCAAATCGCCAACCACACCGACCTTGACGGGGTAGTAGGCATCCACCTCGGCCGGAGACATATCGATATGAACAATTGCGCGATCCTTGGTGGGATGCCACAGATAGGGATGATACTCCACCAGGTCGTATCCGATACAGATGATGACATCGGCTCGATCGAATCCACAGGTGACATAATCCTTCGACTGCAGGCCGGCGCTGCCCAACGCCAGTGGATTACCGCCAAAGGGGACCACCCCCTTGGCCATGAAGGTGTTGGTGACCGGAATATTGAGCCGCCGGGAAAAATCTGCGAGCTGCTGCCAGGCGCGCCCCCGGATCACCCCGTTCCCCGCCAGGATGATGGGATTCTGCGCCTCGGAGATCACCTTTGCTGCATACTCCACCCGCTCCCGTGGCGGCTCCGGAATGGTGGCATGCTTGACGGGCAACGGTTCGTCCGTGATTGGCATCTCGGCGATATTCTCGGGAAACTCGATAAAACAGGCGCCGGACTTCTCCGTTTGGGCAACCTTGAACGCCTTGCGCACCACCTCGCTGATGATATTCGGCGTCAGGAGGCGGGAGGAGTACTTGGTAACCGGATGGAAAATGCGCTCCAGATCGAGAACCTGATGGGACTCCTTGTGCAGGCGGTTGGTGGCCGCCTGCCCCGCAATCGCCACCACCGGCGCGTGATCCATATTGGCATCGGCCACACCGGTGATCAGATTGGTGGCACCGGGGCCCAGTGTGGCAAGACATACCCCCGCCCTACCAGTAAGCCGGCCATGGACATCCGCCATGAAGGCCGCCCCCTGTTCATGCCGCACCGTTACAAACCGGATAGAAGAGTCGAGCAGGGCATCCATGAACTCCAGATTCTCTTCACCCGGAATACCATAGATGCAATCGACACCCTCATTCTCCAGACATTTTATGAACAGCTCGGCGGCCTTCATCCCCCCCTCCTCAATCGCTTCTTGCCTTGAGGCTTATATCGGCCGAAGTCGCAACCGCTGCACCCTCTTCGCGACCGGCAACGGCCAGCAGGATGGCACGGCGGGGGGGCAACACGTCACTTCCCTGCCGCCGCGGCACGCGTCTCCTTTCCGACCAGATAGTCAACCACCTTGAGCATGTCGGAATAGGTGCGAACACCACTGCTGTTGACGCGGTACTTTCCATTGACAATAAGGGCCGGTACCCCATCGATACCATATCGCTTGGTGAGCTGGACAGCGCGCTTCACCTGACTCTTGACCGCGAATGAGTTGAAAGCCTTATAGAAATCGTCCTTGCTCACTCCGTACTCGGCAAACAGCATCTGCAAACTGGCCGGGGTGGGAAACCTGCGCCCCCCCTGATGGATCGCATCGAACAAACCATCATGGATCTTTCCGCTGATACCAAGCGCCTTGGCTGTATAGAACGCCTGGGCATGCAGCTCCCAGAGCTTGTTGAAGATGGCGGGGATATGGATGAACTCCACGTTTGCCGGCTTGCGCATCAGCCACCGTTTCACATACGGATCGAAATCGTAGCAGTGCGGGCAGCCATACCAGAACAGCTCGACCACCTCCACCTTGTCGCCAGTGGTCGTAGGAACGGATGGTTCGATGCGTTGATACTCTACCCCCTCCTTATACTCGGCCGCTGCAGTTCCGCTCAACCCAAGCAATGCAACCAGCAGAAAAACCATCCAGCCACTGTTCCTAAGATGTATCATCAGGTCCACCTCTTGTTGTCAAAACCGCTCACGAGCCCACTGCCCGCCAAAATTCAAAACCCAATCCGGCGAGTATGCTGTTCCAGCAAACAGAGACACCGGCTCACCCCCTGCATCCAGGCACGCAGCAGACGGGAGAAATAGCGCCACACCCATTCTACAGCAAGATCAACCAGCGCGGCGCCATAGCTGGAACATCTCCCGAAAAATCGAACCATCCAAAGAGAAGGTCAGGCTATACCCCTCCACCACCTCTGGACATCCCCGGCCATATATCGCCATTTTCCATGACACCGAGTGACCGAGATAGTGAGGCGGCGTCAAACCCTGCTTTCCTTCTCTGGAAGGAAAAGGCGGGGGAGACCTTTTCATTGACCCGGCAATATATGTCGCATTCAGGGCTTCAGGCAGGTGCCGGACCAAGGCGTAGTGCGCAACAGCCGGTCACTCCAGCACATCCGTGCACTCGTGACACTCGGACATCCTGCCCAGCACACTGGACTGCGGCCTGCCCGAAACTCCAGGCCCTACGATTTTCGACGGCACGGCTGATGAATACGATATAGTTGCCGCGTTAATATAGTGCCGAACCGGCCACAAAAGTTCCATAATCCTTTTGCCAAAACGGCCTGATGCTATATCCTATTCTCCAGGCCGCCGAATAGCAGAGGGTGGCATATTTCCAGCTGTCAGCCAACACGGAGTGGATTATGGACTCAGCCGCAATCGAACTCACCGAGTTTCTCAACCAGCAGTACCTGTGCGAATCCCTGACCATCAAGGAGGTCAAGACCCTCCTGGAGTACACCGAGCTGATAACCTTCAAGAAGAAGGAGGTTATCGCCGATATCGGGGAAGTGGGAGAAGCGCTCTACTTCGTGGTACGTGGCCAGGCCGCACTCTTCTATGACAATGATGGCACCCAGGTTGAGATCGGACGCATGACCGAAGGGGAGCTGATGGGGGAGATGTCCTTCTTCGACCGTCAGCCCCGCTCCGTCCGCATGGTAGCCATGTCGAACGACACCCGGCTGCTTAAACTCACCCGCACCATGTATAAAAGACTGAGAGTGGAACACCCCTTTATCGCGGTAAACCTGCTGGAACATGCGATTATCAGCCTGGATCACCTGATTCGCCGCGTCAGCACCGACGTTGCCACATTCAATCGCTACTTCTACTCAGCGGGCAAAAAGTAAGCATCACGACGCCCTGTACCCCGGTAACTCCTTATAGCTATTGAAGAAAGTATCGGGATAGTTGTCGTTCACACTCCTCTTTGCCAGACACAAGGGATATCACAGTTGGCCATCGCCTGCCTTTTGATAATCGGCAGGCCGGCGGAGGAAGCATCAGGCAGTGGCGAACCGGCGCGCCACGGCTGAACACGACAGATATTGTTGCGAGCCAATAGACAACAAAAAAGGGCGGCCAAAAAGACCACCCTTTTTCACTCCTTGATGACGGCCGGCATGCACATGCCCGCCAGCCAGAACGGCGACGAAATCACTTCAGCCCGGTAACAAACTCCGCAACCGCCTTGATCTCTTCGGCCGTCATCTTGCCTGCGACCTTGCGCATCATCTGGTTGGCATCGTTGCTGCGGGCGCCTGACTTGAAGTCGTTCAGGGCCTTGACCACGTATGCAGCCTGCTGACCACCTATTTTCGGGAAGCCCGCTGCCGGATTACCGGCCCCGGTGGGGCCATGGCAGGCGATACAAGCCGCTACGCCCGTAGCCTTGTTCCCGCCACGATAGAGCCTCTCACCCTGAGCAACAAGCTCAGGATCACTGCCCTTCCCCACGGCCTGCGTCTGACTGGAAAAATACGCCACGAGGTCTTCGATGTCCTGCTCACTCAAGGGTGCCGCCATGGGAGCCATGGTGGGATCCTTGCGCGCACCGGACTTGAAGTCCGCCAGCTGCTTGGCCAGATACCCTGGGTGCTGGCTAGCCAGCTTGGGAAAGTTGGGCACCAGACTGTTACCATCGGCTCCGTGACAGGCGCCGCACGCCGCTGCCTTCGTCTTCCCCGCATCGGCACTCCCGGCACCATAGGCACTGCCAACGAACCCTGCCGCAATCATCGCTGCGAAAACTAGCTTTTTCATGGGTATTGCTTTCCCGAAAATAGGTTGTCGTTCAGCCGTCAGTCAAGGATGGTCACTTAGCCTTGCTTATGATATAGGCAACGGCGTCCTTGATAGCTTCGTCACTCAGATCGGTGCGCCCCCCCTTGGGAGGCATGGAGCCTGCATCACCGGTAAAACCTTCGATGGCATGCTTGTCCAGAGTCTCCTCTCCCTTGGCGAGACGGGGCTTCCATGCTTCCTTGTCACCCAGCTTCGGGGCACCGGCAACACCAGCATCGTGGCAGGCAAAGCAGACCTGCTTGTAGATCGCCTCCCCCTTCGCCGCGTCGCCAGCGTGAGCGACTCCGAACCCAAACATAGCAAAACCAGCCAAAGCGATTGCTGTCTTCTTCATAATAACACTTCTCCTGTGCTCTCGTCATGCCGTCAACACCAAAAGCGGACTCCATGACGCTTTAATCTATCTATCGGATTGCCCCGACCCATAATGAGGCAGGGGCGCGATTTTCCAGTATTCGTCTGCTGCTACAGCTCAGAGCAAAACACTGGCGATGCTACAGCACTCTGATGTTGGTGTCAAATTGACCTACATCAATCAACGTGCAATTCATTCGACAGCACCATATGCCAAAATGTTCCCCTTTGAGACAGCGATATTTCTGTGGACTCCACTCTATGGCCGGAGCGGAGCGCACCGCTACCATCTTTTTCGGCAGCGCATGGGATTACCTCTGGCGGCCCAAAAATAGAACAACAAATCATCAGGTTACCATAAAGCCCGGACCAGGATGCTCGCGCTGCCGGTAACCGCCAGGACACTCTCCCCGCCTCCCTTTCGATAGTCATTCTGCTGCCAGGCGACCTCTCTATCGCGACCAGGCACTGTTCGAATCGGGCAGAACCCATCTCGACAGCCGCCCCGCCATTGATATATTGACAAAGACCTATACCAAGTGCATAATTATCGGTTTTAGAGTTTTAGCAAGGAACAGCCATGGCCAATTCAGCTCAAGCCAGAAAGCGCGCCCGCCAGGCGGAGAAACATCGCCGCCACAATGCCAGCATGCGCTCCATGATGCGCACCTACATCAAGAAGGTGGTCAACGCAGTCGAAGCCGGTAACAAGGCAGATGCAGAAACGGCTTATCGTGCGGCGGTCCCGGTAATCGATCGCATGGCCTGTAAGGGTCTGATCCACCGAAACAAGGCTGCACGCCACAAGAGCCGTCTCAATACCCGTATCCGGGCGATGTAGCCCCGGGGGAGCACCTCCATCCGGGGTGCTCCCGATCATCCATTCTCCCGTACCCC
>JALSRO010000045.1 GCA_026984715.1 Chromatiales bacterium
GGCCAGGTCATAGTCCCCTTTGGCATACATACCGGGCATCTCCGCCGTTTCGCCCCCGATCAGGGCTGCTCCGGCAAGCTCGCACCCCTGGCCGATCCCCTTGACCACCTCGGTGGCGGTCTCTACCTCCAGTTGGGCGGTGGCGTAGTAGTCCAGAAAGAACAGCGGCTCGGCACCCTGTACAATCAGATCATTGACGCACATGGCGACCAGATCGATGCCGATGGTGTCATGTTTGCCCATTGTCATCGCCAGTTTGAGCTTGGTGCCCACACCATCGGTTCCCGCCACCAGCACCGGCTCCCGGTAGCGGTCCAGTGGCAGTTCGAACAGCGCCCCAAACCCGCCCAGACCTGCCATCACGCCGGGGCGGCGGGTGCGGGCGGCAATCGGTTTGATCCGTTCTACCAAAGTGTTGCCGGCGTCGATATCGACACCGGCATCCCGATAGCTGATGGAAGAAAGCGGGGTTTTGGGAGTCAAATGGGTTCTCCAGTGAATGGTGGTGCAGGCAGGCGGACACCGTTTGGGTTATTCTATCAATCATGGGATTGACAGGGAAAGCAGACTTTTAATATTTAATATATAGTTGGGCAAGCAGGCACATCAGGGACAAGGGGAGACCATGTTGCATAGAGCGATTTTTATCATTCTACTATTATTACTGCTGCCTGCCATCCGGGCATGGTCAGAGCCAGCCATCGGTCTCTATGAAGCGGAAGTCGAGGTGGAGAACCAGGCTCCCGAGCAGCGCAAGCAGGCGCTCTCCCATGCGTTGGAACAGGTCCTCGAAAAGGTCGCCAGGGCGCATGATGCGAAACCTGAGAGAAGGGAGGTGGAGCGGGCATTGGCGCACGCCGAGCGTTACGTCCAGCAGTACCGCTACACCGAGCAGGGATTGTGGGTACGGTTTGACGACCGGGCGGTGGACGGACTTCTGGAGCAGAAACAGCTTCCCGGCACCATACCGGCCAGACAGATCCTCTTGAAGGTAACAGGGATCCGGTCGCTGCAAGACTACCTGCGGGTCACCGGCTACCTCTCTTCGCTGGAGCTCCCGAGCAATACCCAACCACAGCAAATCTCTCCCGACAGCATCGTATACCGGCTTCAGACACGCGCCACCGAAACCGCCTTGCTACAGGAGATTGTGCGGAATACACCTCTGCAGCAAACCGAGGGGGATCCCTCGCTGCCGACCTTCCACTACTCACCATGACAACATAGCCGTGTCCCTACCGGGCAGTCGCAGATGCAGGCAAGGAATATTCCCAATCTCATCACCGCGCTTCGCTTCCTGATGGTACCCCCCACTCTGCTGCTGATAGTGGAGGAGCGCTATCTGCTGGCATTGATGATTTTTACCGTCGCCGGAATCTCCGACGGAATCGACGGATTCCTGGCCAAGCGTTACCACTGGACCAGCCGCATCGGGGCCATCATGGACCCCCTGGCCGACAAGCTGCTCCTAGACTCGACCTTCATCGTACTCGCTTGGCTGGGCGACCTACCGGTATGGCTGGTTGCGGCGATCATTGCGCGAGACGTGGTAATCGTCAGCGGTGGACTGGCCTATCACCTCCTGATCAGCAGCTACGAGATGGCTCCATCGCTGATCAGCAAGTTGACCACCTTCAGCCAGATTGTGCTGGTCATTCTTGTTCTGGCACATTTTGGCGGAGTTCTCCCCCTATCCGCCGCCCTGCTCGACAGCCTGGAGATTGTGGTTCTCGCGCTGACGCTGACAAGCGGCGCTTCCTATGTATGGAGCTGGGGCAGACGGGCCCTGCACTCGGCATGAACCAGCTACCCCTCGGGATCGGTTTCCGCGAAGGAATGACCTTCGACAACTTCCGCTTCGGCTCCAACCAGGAAGCACTCCACACACTCATCGGGGGAGGGCAGCAATTCATCTATCTGTGGGGCCCCAAGGGAAGCGGAAAGAGCCACCTGCTGCAGGCGTTGGGACATCAGGCTGCGGCAGAGGGAAGAAGCTCTGCCTATCTGCCCCTGGCGGATGCCCCCCGCCTCTCGCCAGGCTATCTGCAAGGGCTGGAACAGCTCTCACTGGTCTGCGTCGATGACATCGACCGGATCGCGCGCAATCCACAGTGGGAGGAAGCGCTGTTTCATCTCTACAACCGCATCCATGCCGGCACCACCCGCCTTGCAGTAACGGCCGGAAGCAGCCCTGCCGGGCTGCCGGTGGCGCTGGCAGATCTCCGTTCCCGCCTCTCCTGGGGCCTGGTGCTGAAACTGACCCCACTGGATGACGAACAGAAGCTCGCCGTACTGCAACAGCGGGCACGGGGACGGGGCATGGAACTCCCCGCAGATGTGGGACGCTATCTCCTGCACCGCACCTCCCGGGACATGGCCACCCTGTCGCAGTGGCTGGAGAGACTGGATGAACAGTCGCTGGCCGCCCAGCGCAAACTGACCATTCCCTTCGTACGAGAACTGTTGCAATCGAACGATAAGAGGGGACGCTGATCGCGCAGGCAGCCCGCCATTGACCCGGCTGCTGGCTCGGACCTTGCCGGCTAAATCCAGCGTCTGACCTTGGCCCGATAGCTCTCATACTCGTCACGGAACAGCTCTGTAAGCACCCGCTCTTCGGGAACTATCTGATATTTCGTAACATACCAGACAAACAGAAACAGGCCTGCAAGGTTCACCGGTCGCCCCAACCACACCGCCCACGCTGCCAGAAGCAGCAGTGCACCCAGATACATCGGATTCCGGCTCAGCCGATATATCCCGGCATCGACCAGCCGCGCGGTGGCCATCGGCGTGAGTGGATTTATCGTAGTACGCGCCTTCCGGAACTGCCGGATCGCGGCCAGCTCCACAGCCACGCCCAGGACGAACAGGGTCAGAGAGAGAGGAGCCCGCAGTTGCGGATCCGGCAGCGGGGATCCGCCCAATCCGGCAACCATCCACATCACAGCTGCCAACATTGCGAGTACCAGAGGGGGAGGAATCTTCAGCTCCATCGGAAAAACAGCGCCCTCAACCATCCCTGGCCAACCTGGCCGCAACCTGCGCCACCCGCCGACCAAGCGCACTACAGAGCCGCTGCTCCTCATCGCTGAGCGGAAGGTCGCTCTCGATGCCGGCCAGGTGGCTGGCGCCATACGGTGTCCCTCCGCTGCGGGTATGCAACAGATCGGGCTCACTGTAGGGCAGCCCCACGATCAACATCCCGTGATGCAACAACGGCAACATCATCGACAGCAGGGTGCTCTCCTGGCCACCGTGCATGCTGGATGCGGAGGTAAACAGTGCCGCAGGCTTACCCGCCAGCGCCCCGGAAAGCCACAACGGAGCGGTCCCGTCGAGAAAGTATTTCAGCGCAGCGGCCATATTGCCGAAGCGGGTGGGACTCCCCAGAACGAGGCCAGCGCACTCCTGGAGATCCTGCTGCCGCACGTAGGGTGGGCCGGACTCGGGAATATCCTCCTCGACCGCCTCACACACCGTCGAAACTGCAGGGACGGTACGCAACCGGGCCTGCATCTCGGGTACCTCCTCGATCCCGCGCGCGATATAACGCGCCATCTCGGCCGTCGCACCACGATGGCTATAGTAAAGTACCAGAATCTCTGCCATGATCATCCCTCCACGGAATTTCCTCCTGTTCCGCCATCTATTTTCAACCCGACGACGAGATATGCCCCCAAGCAGGCGCCCCTCCGGGCAAGGGCTGTGAAACATCGACCCGATGCCTGCCCCCCGACCCGCTGATATATCGACGACCGCTCCACCCGGCACGCCACGGCTGAATCACGATTGTTGATGCCGGGCCAACGATAACCTTAGCCGAAGGTTCTCCCTGAATCCACCCTGCACTCTGCCGCACGTTACAAAATTCGCCCCGAAAATGTGCCCTCCTTGACAGCCCGGGGGGCCGATGTTAGCTTGCAGCGCACAGGCTGGTACAGTTTTTCTGTTGATTTACCTGCGATTGCAACGACAATGGGCGGACCATGAGATGCTGAAGAGGCTGGCGGCACGGGGAAAGATGTCTCTCGCAATCGGCTTGCTGCTTGGCGCAGCAGGATGTGCCAGCACGCCACCTGTCCAGGAGATGAGCGATGCGCGCCAGGCGGTTCAGGCGGCCCGTGAGGCCGATGCCCAGCACCGCGCCCCCATCAGCTTGGGCGAGGCGGAGCGGCTGCTGCAGCAAGCCACCCGCCAGCTGGAGATGAAAGCATACCGGGAGGCCAGGGAGAGTGCTCTGGCTGCCAAGGAGATGGCCTTGAAGGCGCGCCAGGCTTCCTCCACCAGAGAGCACAATGGCGTATATCCCGATAATTGAACCCCATAGAGAGCATACGGTCACAAGAGAGTGAAAAAGCTGGAAGCTATCTTCGAGCAGTTTTTGTGGAACAGCCGTTTCGTCGTGCTGATTTCGGTGATTTCCAGTCTATTCATCGCGTTTGCGGTGTTCTTTGTTGCCACGGTGGATGCCTTCTATACCATCTACCACGCCGTGGAGTACGGGATGCCGGGCCTGGAAAAGGCAGAAAAGATGGCGATGCGCGCTTCCATCATTACCCACGTGGTGGAGATCGTGGACGGCTATCTGCTGGCAACAGTATTGTTGATCTTTGCGCTGGGGCTCTATGAGCTGTTCATCAGCAAGATCGACCTGGCGGAACATTCGGAAAAGTCGTCCAACGTGTTGCTGATTCACAGTTTGGATGATCTGAAGAACCGGCTGGCCAAAGTCATCCTGATGATCCTGATCGTGCGCTTCTTCGAATACGCCATCGGCATGAAGTTTACCACTCCGTCGGATCTGCTGATGCTCTCTGGCGGCATTGCGCTGGTGGGGCTGGCCCTGTATCTGTCCCACGCCGCCGACGGCAAGCATTAACCCCTCCCTCCATGGGAGAAGGAGAGTCTCTTGACCAGATTACTTACATTTCCCCTGGCGCTGCTTCTGCTCGCTTGCAGCGGGTACGCTACCGCTACCGACTTCAGCCTGCCTGGCATTGATGGCAAGACCTACCGGCTATCCGACTACCGGGGGAAGTGGGTCGTCGTAAACTACTGGGCCACCTGGTGTCCGCCTTGCCGCGCAGAGATCCCCGATCTGATCGACTTCCATCAGCGCAACAAGGATAGCAAGGCGGTGGTGCTGGGGGTGGCATATGAACAGATCAGCAAGGCGCAGTTGCAGAAGTTTGTCAATAAATTCGCCATCAACTATCCTATTGTGA
>JALSRO010000046.1 GCA_026984715.1 Chromatiales bacterium
GGGGACCATGTGGTACGCCGTCTTGGCCGTCCCATGGGGTGGGCCGTTTTTCTATCCTTGGGCGAGAAGATTTTCTATCCCACAGCGATAGTGATCATGTTGGTGCTGGGTCTTTGGGAGGAGTTGAGCGTTACCATCGTAGCAGAGATCGTCGTCACCACGCTGGTGCTCACCTATGTGGCCAGGGGACAACGTATCGAGTATCTCGTCAAGGGGCTTGCGGCTACTCCGATCCGTTACATGAGCCTTTTCTACGACTGGGTAACGGTAGGACGTTTCGCGAAGGATATCTGGATAAGCAAAAATACAAAGTGGCGGAAGTGAAATGTCGGCAAGAAAGTTTTTGACACGGGGGCCCGGCGGCAGGTATTCCGGACTCCGGGTGCGTGCCGCTCGGGCATGCCTGTTACTGATTCTGATTGCAGCATCTTCCATGCCTTGTACACCCTTGGCGGCCGCTCCACCTGATGAGGGGCTCAAAGCGGAGATGGCCGGGAACTGGCAGCAGGCGATCGCAATATATCGGCACACTCTTCAGCGGGAACCGGGGCGGGCTGAACTCTGGGAGAGGATTGCCGACATCAGAAACCATATCGAGGATCGCGCTGGTGCCATTGCCGCATTGCGGCAGGCGGTTCGGTTGAAGCCGGACGATGCGGCCCTCAACTCGAAACTGGCTACGCTCCTGGCGATGGAGAAACGTCCTGGAGAGGCGCTGATCCATGCAGCGAAGGCGGTGCAAGAGGAGCCTGACAACGTTGAGTATCTGCGTCGCTATGCCCAGCTGGCCAACTGGCTGAAACGTTTCGGAGAGGCGGCGGCAAGCTATGCGAGAATCTATGCGCTGCAGCCTGGCAACGAAAAGGCACTACGCGATCTGGCTGCCACATGGACATGGGATGGGAGACCGGAGAAGGCGATAGAGCTGTATGAGAACTATCTGAGAGGTCATCCGCGCAAACCGGAAATATGGATTGCGCTGTCCGATGCCAGGGTAAAAAATGGCGATCGTGCCGGCGGGATCGCTGCACTCGTGGAGGCTGCCGGGCTGAGACCGAAAGATGCCGCCATCGATGCCAAGTTGTCCAGTCTCTATGCCGTGGACAATCGACCGGAAAAGGCGCTCGAATATTCACGCCGCGCCGTTGAGAACTCCCCGGACAACATCTCCTATCTCAGGGCCCATGCCCAGCTGGCAAACTGGTTGAAGCGGCCCCTCGAGGCTGCACGGAGCCTGGAGAGGATCACGCGGCTGAAGCCGGATGATGCCGCCGCCTGGCTTGATCTTGCCAACACCTACAAATGGGCGGGGCAGCCGGGAAAGGCGGTTGCCATCTACGAGAAATACCTGCAAAGGAGTCCCGATGATATCAAGTCATGGCTCTTGTTGGCGGATAGCAAGAAGAGTCAGGGCGATACTGCCGGTGCGGCGGAAACGGTATTACAGGCCTACAGGCGATTTTTTCATGAGGAACGGTCAACCTCCGGCACTCTCTCCAGACGCAGTGGGAAATTGCCGGTACTGCTCTATCACTGTATTGGTGATCGCGCCGACAATGACTACTGGATCACCCGCGAGGAGTTTTCCGCGCAGATGAAGCAGCTCAGGGAGAAGGGGTATCATGCCGTCACATCCAGGGATCTGGAGTCCTACCTCTTCCGGAAAGGCAGCCTGCCGGAAAAACCGGTCATGATCACCTTCGATGATGGTTGCCGCAATCTCTACCGATATGCATGGCCCATTCTGAAGGAGAATGGATTCGTGGGTGATATCTATCTCTTTACCCAGGCTATCCGTGATACCCCGGCCAATCGCGCCCGTATCGTGCAGCATGTCGATGGCAAGGATACAGAGCTCGAATATCTCATCTGGCCGGAAATAGAGGAGATGGTCGAGGGAGGTATGGTGATCGGTGCGCACAGCAAGAGCCATGCGGATCTAGGCAAGATCGATAGCGCCGCGCTGAAGTACGAGATTATTTATCCAAAATTGCGTATCCTCGCAGAGACCGGAATATCAGTGACCTCATTCAGCTATCCATTCGGAAGTGGTTTCAACAGGAAGGAGGCGCACAGGATATTGCGCTCTGCCGGCTATGATCTCGCATTTGCCGCACACGGTGGAGTGGAGAGTCTCGACCACGCCGATCCGATGAAGATTCGGCGGATCGAGATTTGGGGGCCGCACTCCAGGGTCGATCCCGGTAGTCGGGGAGTCTCGGTGACACCCGATCCCGTCCGTCCCTATGACCTTTTCCTCAACCGGTTGCAGCCCGATGTGGCAGGGAAACACTTCGAGCAGGCGCGTCTCTACTCAACCGAAGACAAGGCGCAGCTGGCTTACCGGGAGATCGAAAAGGCGCTTGCCCTGGATGGAAACAACCGGCGTTACCTGCGCTTCATGTCGCAGATGGCTGAGTGGACCGGCCACAACGACGAGGCGCTGGCCGCCTACAGGAAGCTGATAGCGCTGGGCGAGGACGAGAGAGAGTTGCTGCTCGGCCAGGCCAGACTCTCCTCCTACAGCGGCGAGCTGGATCGATCCATAGGCTACTATCGTCGATATCTGGAATCCTATCCCGACAACAGGTCGGCCCTGCTGGAGAGTGCCCGGGTGGAGGCGTGGCGTGGCGACCGTGCTGCGGCATCGGCGCTTCTGGAGCGTTATCGGCAGAGATTTGGCGAGGATCGTTCCTGGCTGGAGGCAGAGGCGGATCTGCTCTCCTGGTCGGATCGGCCGCAACAGACAAGCAGACTGATCGCTCCCACCCTGAAGCAGAACCCCAACGACTACAAAATGGGTTATGCCGATGTGCTGGCTCTCCATTTTGCCCATCGTGATCGGGAGGCCCTGAGCAGACTGCGCCACCTGGAGGCCAGCCACCCGGGCGCAGACGGTATCGGGCAGCTGAGAGATATCGTAACCAGGCCACTGCGACCGCGGCTGTCGCTGGAGAGCGCCTATCTCAGCTCGTCGCAGGATCTGGAAGCACTGACCACCTCATTGCGCGGACGCTATTCGCCGACTCCCGAGCTGCAGATAGACGGCCGTTTCTCCCAGGAGTGGTTTTCCGCCCGCCAGGGGAGCGGTCTGGTGGCCATCGATGGCAGCGAGGGGGCTCAGTACCAGAGTATGCAGGCCGGGGTCGGCTACCGCTTTTCCCCCAGATTGTCTGCCGATCTACATCTGGGTCAGGCGTGGGCGGAGGGAGATTCACTGACCATCTTCAGCATTGGAACGGATATCGAACCGCTGGACAGCCTCGATCTGCGTATCGAACACAGCAGTGACTATTTTCATAACTACTATGCCAGCTCTCCACGCACTGTTTCCCTGGGAATAAAGGTCGATGTGGGCCGTATCACTATTGACTGGCGGCCGGACTTCAACTACCGGATCTCTGCCATTGCAGCGAGCAGCAGTTTCTCCGACGACAACAGCAGCCGTTATGTTTATCTGGCGCTACAGCGGGCGGTAGCCAGGACCCAGCGCTGGAACATCGACTTGGGGCTATCCGCAGCAGTGCTGGATTTCGAGCAACGGCTCGATCACGGCTACTACGATCCGGCCAATTACCAGCGCTTCATGCTCACCAACTCGAACTACTGGAAAATGGGAGAGCGGGGAGGCATAAACATCTCTCTTGCAGTGGGCAGTGCCAGAGATGATGCCATGGAGAACTTCGAGTTCGCGTCGGAGGCCAGTATAGGAGGAGAGCTGCGGCTGGATCGTGATTGGTTGTTCAGCTTCGGAATCAGTGGTGTCCACAATGTGACCCGAGGTGGCGGTGCCTACAAGGGAAACGGCATTACCGTTTCCCTGAGCAGAATCTTTTGAACAGGCTCTGTCCCTCGGCTCTGGACCGGAGTCGTTCTCCTGTTCCCCGAAGGGGAGAACTGCCGCAAGGGTGCCATCTTTTTTAACTGGCGGCCGGGTTAATAATAGTTCCAGCGTGCCCCCGTTTCCGGGTACAGGTAGGCTCTGTCGTGATGAAAACGAATCGTCCACCCCTTGACAAGATGTTGAAAAAGCCCATCCATGCTCTTTGCGGGGCCGGAAAAGAGCAATTTCCAGCCCCCTTGATTTTCAATGGCTTGGCGCCATTGAAAATGAAGGTACATTCCTGTGCCGCAAACAGGCTGCTGAAAAACAGCTGTTTTCAACAGCCTGCTGCTAATTCCGCTAGCAGAGTAGCTGTGCTCTTGTCCAGTCCTCGCTGTTTTCTCATCCCCGGGAGTGGGTCATGGTCATGAAAGAATCCGGGGGAACCCCTCTGCCTCTTGTCCTGTTCTTGCTGTTGATATCGGTTACCCAGGCAGCCTGCAATATCCAGCAGCTGGCTGCTGCGGATGGAAGTGCTACACCGTTGCAAGGGAAACTGCTCCATATGAAGCTGGTGGATATCGGCATCACCGACTCAGACCTGGACCGGATCCGGCAGCTGGGCTTCTCGGTCTTGAATGGCGAGTGGGGAATAGGCGCCATTACTCCGCCGGAGATGGTTGCCTTTCTTGACAGGTTGCAGCAACGGGGGTTGAAATTTGTCGTCAATCTTGCGGAAGGGGCTGCATGGGGCTATCCACCGGGAGGTTCTTTTGACAGTGAGCAGCCACCCGTATGGCAGGGAGAGCTGGTGAAGGAATATCTGGAGCGGATTCGTCATCACCCCGCCATCTATGCCTATGACATCTCCAACGAGGCGGGGGAGAACCTTCCCAACGGGGCGCGTATGCGCATTACGCTGGAGCAGCTCTACCAGGCAGCGGCGGATGTAAGGTTCATCGATGGTACCCGACCAATTCTCATCCGGATGCACTACTGGGACGATGCAGACGGTGACTTCAGCTGGAAGAACCCCTTTGGACCGGGGATTGCCGATATCGTGATGTTGAATCTGTACAGCAACTACTCTTCTGATGGAATCCAGGCGTTGCTGCCCAATATGGTGCGCGACTCTGGACAGCGTCTGGTGAACAAGATCCTGGCCGTGGATCACTCGGTGCGCGTCTGGATCAGCCTGGCCGCGTTCCGTGACAAGCCCCATTTTCTGAAACCGACGATGGCCGATATCCGCCGTGATGTGCTGCAGGCCGCTAGTCTGGAGGGTATTGATAGTATCGGATTCTTCGGCTGGGGCAGCCCACAGAATGGTGCGGGATGGTATCTGCCTAGGGAGGGGG
>JALSRO010000047.1 GCA_026984715.1 Chromatiales bacterium
CTCCATCTCTGCAGCAGCCTTGCCTGCCACTCCCGACGCCGCTGCGGCATCGGCCACGGCTGCAGGGACCGTATCGATCAGCCGTGGGTCGAAGGGTGTGGGTATGATGTAGTCGGGGCCGAAACCAAGCGATCTCACCCCATAGATATCCAGCACCTCTTTGGGCACGGGCTGTCGCGCTAGCTCGGCAAGGGCGTGAACTGCCGCTACGTGCATTGCGCTATTGATACAGGAGGCGCGCACATCCAGGGCGCCGCGGAAGATGAAGGGAAATCCAAGCACGTTGTTCACCTGGTTGGGGTAGTCGGAACGGCCGGTGGCCATGATCAGATCAGCGCGTACCGCGAGCGCCTCCCGCGGATGGATCTCCGGATCCGGGTTGGACAACGCAAACAGGATCGGCCTCTCCGCCATGGATCTTACCATTGCGGGAGTGACCAGTCCGGGCCCGGAAACACCGATGAACACATCGGCATCGTGCATGGCGTCCTCGAGGGTGCGTTCGCGGGTAGTGACAGCAAACTCCTGTTTGTACCGGTTCACTCCCTCGCGCTCCGTGTGGATGACCCCGCTGCGATCCACCAGCCGCAGGTTGTCTGCCGCCAGCCCCAGGCGGCGCAGCAGGCGCATGGACGCGATCCCGGCTGCCCCGGCCCCAAGGCATACCAGTTTCACATCTTCGAGGCGCTTGTTCTGCAACTGCAGAGCGTTGAGCAGGCCGGCGGCGATGATGATGGCGGTTCCATGCTGATCGTCATGAAACACGGGAATGTCCAGCCGCCGGCTCAGCTCCTGCTCGATGGCAAAGCAGTGCGGCGCAGCGATGTCCTCCAGGTTGATGCCACCAAAGGTGGGGGCGATGGCCTCCACGGTGCGGATGAACTCGTCGGGATTTCCGGCGGCGACTTCGATGTCGAATACATCGATACCGGCAAATCTCTTGAACAGAACCGCCTTGCCCTCCATGACCGGCTTGGCGGCCAGTGGCCCGGTGTTACCCAGCCCGAGCACAGCACTGCCGTCGGTGATCACCGCCACCAGGTTTCCCTTGGTGGTATAGCGCCAGATGTTGCCCGGATCCCGGACTATCTCACGCACCGGTTCAGCTACTCCCGGGGTGTAGGCCAGAGAGAGTTCGCGCTGGGAACTGCAGGGCTTGGTGATTTGGGTCGCCGTCTTTCCTGGAGACGGCTGCGCATGGTAGCGCAGTGCGGCCTGTTTCAGCTCGGACATGAATGGATTCCTGATGGTTCGACAACACACTATTCTAACCCGCCGCATCGGTAACAATCACTCTCTTGTTCCGGTTCCCCGTTTTGTGTTATGGTACGCCGCCTTGAACGACAGGCGCGTAGCTCAGTTGGTTAGAGCACCACCTTGACATGGTGGGGGTCGTTGGTTCGAATCCAATCGCGCCTACCAAACCAAAATCGAAAGCACCGCTTTGCGGTGCTTTTTCTTTGGCCAATGACCATGTGGCCTCTCGTATGGGTCACCACTGGAGGAGAAAGTCCATGCCTACAGTTACTCTCCCGGATGGAAGTCAGCGCGACTTCGAGCACCCCGTTTCCGTTCATGATGTCGCTGCCGATATCGGTGCAGGTCTGGCCAGGGCCGCACTGGCCGGCAAGGTGGACGACAAGCTGGTGGATACCTCCTACTCCATTGATCACGATGTGCGGCTGGCCATCATCACCGAACGGGATCCGGAAGGGGTGGAGATTATCCGCCACTCCACCGCCCACCTTTTGGCCCAGGCGGTAAAGGAGCTGTTTCCTGACGCCCAGGTGACCATCGGTCCGGTGATCGAGGATGGTTTCTACTATGATTTCCATTATGAAAAGGGCTTCCACGAAGAGGATCTGGAGCGCATCGAGCGCCGGATGAAACAGCTTGCCAAGGCCGATCTCCCCGTCGAACGTGTCGAAATGCCCCGTGAGCAGGCTATTGAGCTCTTCCGCTCCATGGGAGAGGGGTACAAGGTCCGGATCATTGAAGAGATTCCGGTTGGCGAACAGCTGTCTCTCTATCGCCAGGGGGATTTTATCGATCTCTGCCGTGGCCCCCATGTCCCTTCGACGGGGCGGCTCAAGGCGTTCAGACTCACCAAGTTGGCCGGGGCCTACTGGCGGGGTGACTCATCCAATGAGATGCTGCAGCGCATCTACGGGACCGCCTGGGCAGACAAGAAGGATCTGAAGGCCTATCTGAAGCGCCTGGAGGAGGCGGAAAAGCGCGACCACCGCCGTCTCGCCAAGGTTCTGGATCTGTTCCATACCCAGGAGGAGGCGCCGGGTATGGTGTTCTGGCACGACAACGGCTGGGTTCTCTATCAGCAGGTCGAGCAGTATATCCGCCAGACCCTGCGTGCCCACGGGTACCAGGAAGTGCGGACCCCCCAGCTGGTGGATCTCTCCCTGTGGGAGCGCTCCGGTCATCTGGCCAAGTTCGGTGACGAGATGTTTACCACCCACTCGGAGCATCGTGACTACGCGGTCAAGCCGATGAACTGTCCCTGCCATGTGCAGATCTACAACCAGGGCCTGAAAAGCTACCGGGATCTTCCTCTGCGCATGGCGGAGTTCGGCTCCTGCCATCGCAACGAGCCCTCCGGTACGCTGCACGGACTGATGAGGGTGCGCGCCTTCACACAGGATGACGCGCATATCTTCTGTACCGAGGAGCAGGTACAGGGAGAGGTCTCCTCCTTCATCGATCTGCTGCGCGCGGTCTACTCCGATTTCGGTTTCGACGAGATTATCGTCAAGCTCTCCACCCGCCCGGAACAGCGGGTAGGTGACGATGCAGTGTGGGATCGCGCAGAGCATGCCCTGGAGCAGGCGCTCAACACAAAGGGGATGGAGTGGGATCTGCAGCCGGGGGAGGGAGCCTTCTACGGTCCCAAGATCGAATTCTCCTTGAAGGACTGCCTGGGACGTGTCTGGCAGTGCGGCACCATCCAGCTCGATTTCTCCATGCCTGGGCGTCTCGATGCCACTTACGTAGCAGAGGATGGAAGCCGCCAGGTACCGGTGATGCTGCATCGCGCCATCCTCGGTTCGCTGGAGCGTTTCATCGGTATCCTCATCGAGCACTACGCAGGCGCATTCCCCCCCTGGCTGGCGCCGGTACAAGTAGTGGTGATGAATATTACCGACCGGCAGGGGGAATATGCGCGTGAAGTGGAGAATAGTTTGCGCGATCGCGGTTTTCGGGCGCTTTCGGACTTGAGAAATGAGAAGATCGGCTTTAAAATCCGCGAACACACGCTTCGGAAGAGCCCTTTTCTACTGATTGTGGGGGATCGTGAAGTGGAGTCAGGTTCTGTGGCCGTGCGCACGCGAACCGGTGAGGATTTTGGCACGATGTCTCTCGAGGCATTTTGCGCCCGACTTGCCGATGCAGTCGCGAGCCGCGGTCGTTCTGTTTTGGAAGGAGTAAAATAATCGCTGCTGGAAAAGAAAAGAAGGCCCGTATCAATGACGATATCGTGGCACCCGAGGTACGCCTCATCGATCAGGATGGCGAACAGATAGGTATCGTTTCGCTGGAACAGGCGAAGCAGAGAGCGCTCGATGCGGATATGGACCTGGTAGAGGTTTCTCCCACCGCCAAACCGCCGGTCTGCCGAATCATGGATTATGGCAAATATGTGTTCGAAGAGCGCAAGAAGAAACAGATTGCCAAGAAGAAGCAGAAACAGATTCAGGTCAAGGAGGTAAAGTTCCGTCCGGGAACGGAGGAGGGGGACTATCAGATAAAACTGCGCAACCTTGTTCGCTTCCTCAGCGAAGGTAACAAGGCCAAGGTGACCCTCCGTTTCCGGGGGCGCGAAATGGCCCATCAGGAGCTGGGCCGTAATCTGTTGAAACGGGTAGAGCAGGATTTGGCGGAGCTGGGCACGGTAGAGCAGTTCCCCAAGATGGAGGGGCGGCAGATGATCATGGTTATCGCCCCGAAAAGAAAGTAGTGTCGTAGGAGACACTCGGCTGCCGGCAACTGCTTGCAGCTTGGGAGGGTGTGTCGAGGTTTTCAAACCGACTCGATGTCGGTACCCGTACACTCAAATAGTAGCATCAAGTGTGGAGTTATCGATTCGATGCCAAAGATAAAGAGCAATCGCGGTGCAGCCAAGCGCTTCAGGATCACCGCTTCCGGACGGGTCAAGCGTGCCCAGTCGCACCGCCGTCATATCCTTACCAAGAAGAGCACCAAGCGTAAACGTCAGCTGCGAGCGCCTGCCGAGGTTCATCAGGCGGATGTCGCGCTGATCAAACGTATGTTGCCCTACAACTGAGCGAGGTAAGGAGTCATGCCAAGAGTGAAACGTGGTGTTACGGCGCATGCGCGCCACAAGAAGGTGATCAAGCAGGCCAAGGGGTACTCCGGCCGACGCAAGAACGTGTATCGGGTAGCCAAGCAGGCGGTGACCAAGGCCGGGCAGTACGCCTATCGTGATCGTCGTCAGCGCAAACGGCAGTTCCGCGCCTTGTGGATCGTGCGTATCAATGCCGCAGCGCGTGAGTGTGGTCTCTCTTACAGCCGTCTTATGAATGGTCTGAAGAGGGCCGAGATCGAGATAGATCGCAAGGTTCTTGCCGATCTTGCGGTGACCGACATGGTTGCCTTCTCGGCATTGGCAGAGAAGGCCAAGAGCAGTCTGGCCATCTGATTCTCCTGGTTCCATCCCTGCCGGGTTCCGCGGCGTGCCGCGGGCCGCGGCCGGGTATTGCCGCATATTGTCAAATCTGGTGACCAGATATGCCGTGTTCAGGGGTTCCGGCGTTTCCCGACTCGAGGTGCGGTTTGCGGATGGTGGCCCCTCCACACCTGATGTGGAGTGTCAGCGGCGGTGTCTTGCTTTTTGCGGCAAATCACTGAGGAACGGCTGAAGGTGACATATTTGGTTGCAGGGTCGATGGTATCTGCATGAAGAGTTCCGGTCTGTCCAAACAATACAGGGATACTACCGAGTGCAAAAGCTGACCGAGCTTGTTGAACAGGCCGAGCAGGCAATTGCCGCTGCAGATCAGCTGGCGGTACTGGACCGACTCAGGGTGACCTATCTGGGGAAGAAAGGTCGCCTTACCGCGCAGATGAAACTGCTTGGGAGGCTTCCACCTGAGAAACGCCCCTCGGCCGGAGAGATGATAAACCGGGTC
>JALSRO010000048.1 GCA_026984715.1 Chromatiales bacterium
CTTCACGGTCGCCGGTTCCCGTATAGGCGCCGCCGCCCAGCTCGCTCGCGGTACGGTCATACTCGATGAACCGCAGCAGCAGCCCGGGTTGATCCTCGACCTTGCAGCGCAGTTTGAACTTGTCCTTGAACTTCAGCAGATCCGGCAGATATGCTCGGGTACCGCCCGGCCTGTGTGCTGTTACCCGCTCAATGGCTTGCCCTGTTTCGGGGAGCTCCATTCCCAGCGGGATCATCATCGGCCGGAAGGCAAGCGGGTCCGGTTCCGGATCGGGTATTGGTGGACGTTTCCCAAACTCCCGGATCCGCTCCGGATACAATTTCTCCAGCGTCTCCCGGATGGAGGCGTGTTTCAGCACCTCTCTCAGCTGGCGTGGTGTATCGATGACGATGTGACGGGGAAAGCAGGGATTGTAGAGACAGAATCCGGAGTAGCTGCGCACCTTGCCGTACACCACATATTCCGATGCCGACTCTATTGTGGAACAGGTCAGAATCAGATCGTTGTAATCCTCATCTGCTCCCGAATCGTTGGACATAATATCAAACAGAATCTGCCCGCCCGAACGGGATGGCGAACCCAGCCTGTCACTCGATGTCTGCCATGATGCACCCCTGCCCTTGGGAAGGTGTTCGATGGTAATGCTCCACTGGGCCCCGGTGACATTGACCGCGGGAGTGGTTGTCTCGCCGGCATAGATGCCGTCTGCGGCGTCGCTGCCCTGAATGACGAAGCGCTGTTTGTAGCTGGCGTTCTTGCTTTTTACACTGACCGTCCAGTTGCCCTGCATTGTTATCGGCATGGTGAATTACCTCTCTGTCTATTGTTGCCGGGTTAATAGTGGTGACGGGAAAGCTGCCGCGCGAGTCCACTATCACTCTCCTTCTCCAACGGGCTCCCTGCCGCAGAAAAAATAGGCGTTGCCATCGTTCGGTTCACCCGGATCCGGGTGTGGTACCCAGCGCAGGTAAACCGGTTCTTCGTTTCTCAGCATATCCAGAACCCGCTCATACTGTTCACCCTGGGCATGAAAATAGATCTTCCCGCCGGCGTAGGTGGCATCGGGTGCTGTATATCCATCACGCGCGAAATAGGCGGTGGCAACATGCTTTCCAGACGAGTAGAGATAGATCACCCCTGCGGCCCAGCGCATCACGTTTCCGCGCAGATCGTTGGCATATATCTGAACAGAGTATTCGTCTATTTTGTGGGTTTTTGTTGTCAAATCCTGTTTCCTCCAGTGTCTGATTATGGTGAGATGTATGTCGTTCTTCGTTGCCCTGAAGGTAGACCATTCCTGCTCCGACATGGTAGGACTCTTGTGAAAAGTTGCAGCATTTTTTTGCATCTCACACAGGGTGCCAGTACCTCTGTATCCCGATCTGGATACGTCCGTGTGTCTCGAGGGCAGTGTGTACTGGAGCGACCTGGACAAGGGAGCCTTGTTACGGCTTCTGCCTGAAGCCCTGAATGCGACATATATCGTTACCGGGTGAATATCATCCAGCTCCCTTTCCTGGTAATCTGACGGGTATTCGGCGCTTGCCGTGGTTTTCGTGATAACGTGACGGGCTGACTCCGACGATCCGTCGGAACATGCGGGTGAAATAGGATGGGTCATGAAAGCCAACGGTATAGGCGATATCCTTTACTGCGACGTTTGGGTTTTGTAGCAGGTGACGCGCCTTTTGAATGCGATAGTTGACAAGATAGTCTCGAAAGGTGATTCCATGCTCCTTCTTGAACGCCCTGCTGAAGGTGCTGGTATTCATTCCGCATAGCTGTGCGACGTCTCTTGCAGCAATTTTTTCATGACAGTGTTTTTCTACAAATGAAAGGGCAGGAAGCGTCATTTTCCGCTGCTGGATGTTGACCCGCAGGTCGGCTGGTATCGGATTGGGCAGCCGGTTGCCTCGACGCCCGGCAGGGGGCATCGACAGGGAACTCTCCGCGCTTTTCAACAGCTCCTGATGTGAGAGTGGCTTGACCAGATAGTCCCAGACCCGGTTGCGCAGCGCCCAGACGGCCAGCGCCTCGGAGTGCTGCTCGGTCAGCATGATGACGGGAGTGGCAGGGAGCAGCTGCAGGGTCTGCTGCAGGATCGACAGGCTGTGGATGTCAGGGTAGTCATACTCGAAACAGAGCAGCACCGGTGCGACTTTCTGTATCTCTTTGATAATCTGCTCGGACTCGCTGGTGCAATAGACGCTCCACTTCTTGGTCAGATGGTGGTACAGGCTGGGTTTGTTCCGTTGTAAACGAAGGTCTACCCACAATATTTTCGATGAACCCATATTCCCTTTCTCTCTGCTTGGTTAATTCATCCACGACCCGCGGTGAGGGTTACCGCTGTCAGCAGAGGCGATTCCGACGTTCGGCCGCAGGTTCTGTACCATCATGTCGGCGCCCCTCGTGTTCCACAGTTATTCCAAAAGATAAGCGAAAACTAACACATGAGGACTTACGAATCGCTTACAAAAACGGACAAAGGGGCATCCATCCGGAGATAACCGGTTTTGTCCGCCAAAGTCGCGAAACAGGCGCCGCAAGATAGTCCATGTGAATCTTGGAAGAGTCCTAACCCTCTTCATCCGCAGTATCTATGCTTTGGTCGATCAACCGACTTTCCGGTTGGATTCGAGAAAGGGAGATGGTAATGAATGTTACATATCAATATGCGGTGAAATTCGTTTATGGTGAATCAAAGGGTGATGTGGTTGCGCCGGGTGTCTACTGGACGGCAATAAATGTGCACAATCCCACCTACTCGAAGGCGGGGTTCAGGAAGAAGGTGGCAGTCGCCCTGCCAAACGAGAAGCCCGGCTGTGTAACCCGTTTTTCCGGTTGCCATCTGGGGCCGGATGAGGCGCTGGAGATCGACTGCAAGGATATTTTCAGGCATGTGAAGGAGTCTCAGTGCAAGGTCAAGGGGGGCTTTCTCAAGGGTTTCGTCGTTATCGAGAGCGAGATCGAGCTGGATGTGGTGGCGGTCTATACAGCGGCTGGCCGGGACAAGCAGGTGGAGACGCTTCACACCGAGCGGGTGTCGCCGCGGCGCAGGGAGGCCTGTTTGCCCGATTTGGTTCCCGTTCCCGATGAGAACGGATTCTTCTGCAGGATCAAGGACAGAAAACTGATTGTTACGGTCAAAAACCAGGGCTGCGGGTCTGCTGGTCCTTCTATCACCGAGGTGGATTTCTTTTCCCATGGTAAGATCTCTGTGCCCACGCCAACGTTGGCGCCGGGTGCATCTACGGATCTCTCTGTTCCCATTCCGGATCGCTGTTTCGATCCGGATTGCAGTTTCAGGATCACGGTGAATGCTACCGGGACGGTGGTCGAGTCCGATGTGAGCAACAATGTGGCCAACGGGATCTGTATCGGTTGATTCGGGGGTTGCCCTATTGCCCGGGAGTGTCGGCAGGAGAGGGGGATTTGATGGTGCCGGCCCGAATCTCTTGATAGAGACGAACTGTTTCCTGCCCCGGCATGACACGCAGGGTCGAGGCAAGCACCTTGCGGCAGCGCTCGTAGGTGGCCAGGGCATCGGCGTTGTTGCCCTGTTTGAAATAGGCCCGCATCAGGTGCCGGTAGAACACCTCGGTAAGCGGATCGAGTTCCAGGCCGCATAGATAGCAGTCGGCTGCGCGCTTCCAGTCGCCACGATTCTCCCAGAAATGGCCCAGTGTCAGGACGGTTCGAATCAGGCGGTTTCTGATCCGTTCGGCGGGAGCGATGGACCAGGGGCGGCTTGCCTCGTTGCCGAGAAAAGGGCCCCGGTACAGCCTCTCTGCGGTTCTGGTCAGCCGGTCGATGTTGTCGGGATCGGGAGAGGGGGACTCCAGCTCCCGGGCGATCCGATCGAGTATCCGGAACAGATGGCGGATATCGACCCAGACATGACGGGAATCGAGGGTGAGACAGCCGTCCTTCAGGATCACCGACTCTTCCACACCCAGTAACTTGCGCAGCCGGTGCAGGGTGGTATGCATCGACTTCAGGGCAGTGTCACCGCACGCCTCCGGCCAGAGGGCATCCATGATCTTTTCCTGGGCAACCGCTTCTCCCCCAAAGGCGATAATCGCCTTGAGGAGTTCCAGGGGGCGATGTTTCCGTGCATGGCCGGGCAACTGCTTGCCGTTCACCTCCAGGGAGAAGCTTCCCAGGGTATGGATACGTACAGCCACCGGCCACTGCTCGGGAGCAGCGGCAGGATCCTGGGGAAAATAGTTCGTTTGCCGGATCAGCCTCTTGACATAGGCGGGTTCTATCTCCAGCTCCAGTGCGAGACGGAGCAGCGGTTCCACAAGCTCCGGCCGGGACCACAAGGGGAGGCCGTATCCTTGCCTGATCCCCTGTGCCAGGGCTTGCCGGAGTCCGCTGATGGCTCCTCGTCGATCCCCCATGCGAAGCTGGAAGCAGGCCCTGCTGAAGGTGGACTGGAACAGCAGATGCTGGTGCCGATCCTCGTGCCAGGGAATAGTGGCCTGCCGGAGATGGAGGTATGCGCGCTCCAGTTCACCGCTTTCGAACAGGGTGTGTGCCAGGGCATAGTGGCACATTGCAGCGGGGTAGACGGCGCCGATGGCGCTGGCCAGCTCGAGTGCCGCTCGCGCATACTCCAGTGCCTGGGAGTGATCGTGGTCGAACAGAACCCGCCAGCTCATCATTGCCTGGAAGAGCGCGGTGTCCAGCGTTGCCGCTTCGCAGGAGAGCATGGAGCGCATGGTCTCCAGACAGTGGTCGGCTGCAGGCAGATCGGCCTGGCTGAGATGGTTACAGATCCCGATGGTGAGAAGCCATCCGTCGAGCAGAAAGATGCCGCTTTTTCTGCTCAGCTTCAGCCCCCGATCGACATGCTCCAGACTTCGCTGATAGTTCCCCCGGGAAAGCTCCCCGAACGCGATGAAAAGAGAGCGATTCAGGGCAGCCCTCGGCGGAATCTCCTCCCCCGATGGGGATGGCCCGAAGATACCGACGGTGTCTGTCCAGCGTAGCAGCTCGCCGCGGCCGAACAGGAAAGGCGCGATAGCGGTTCCCAGTTGCCAGCGCAGTGCCGGGTTGGGACAGCAGTTCCAGATCCGTTCGGCATGCTCGATCAGCGGTATTGCCAGATGGTGGCAGGGTCGGCGGTTGTAGATCCCCATCAGGAGGCT
>JALSRO010000049.1 GCA_026984715.1 Chromatiales bacterium
GGCGTAGAAAACCCCGTCACCGTGGTGGGCGTCGATATCCACATAGGCGATGCGGCGGATACCGAACTCCCGGCGCAGAAACTCCACCGCCACGGCGCAATCGTTGAACACGCAGAATCCGGAGGCCCGATCGCGGTGGGCGTGATGCAGCCCGGCGATGGGGATGAAGGCGCGATGGCAGCTTCCCTCCATCACCCGCCGCAGCGCATCGATCACCGCACCGATCACGGTAGCCGCCGCCTCATAGACACCGGGAAAGGCCGGAGTGTCGCCGGCATCCAGATAGCCCTCTCCCAGCACCGAGAGTCTCTTGACCCGTTCCACGTAGTCATGGGTGTGGAAATATTCGATGAGCTGCTGCTCCGCCACCATTGGCTCACAAATTCTCACCTCCCTGTCCAACTCCAACGCACCCAGCTCCTCCCGGAACGCGGTCATCCGCCAGGGACCGAACGGATGCCCTTCGGGGAATCCATAGCGGCCGAGACGGTCACTGGCATAGATACAGAGCCGCGGTTTTTCGCTGTCAGCTGCCGTCATTTACACTCCTTGCCGCTTCATGGACGTGCTTTTAATCCTCATTTCCGCGATAATAGATCTCTTATAGTTTAGTCACACCAAGTTATAAAATCCCATGGCGCAATATATCTATACGATGAATCGGGTGAGCAAGATCGTGCCGCCCAAACGCGAGATCATAAAGGAGATCTCCCTCTCCTTTTTTCCCGGAGCGAAGATCGGCGTACTTGGTCTGAACGGCTCGGGTAAATCCACCGTGCTGCGCATCATGGCCGGGGTGGACCAGGAGTTCGATGGTGAGGCAAGACCCCAGCCCGGCATCCAAATCGGCTATCTGCCGCAGGAGCCGGAGCTGGACTCCAGCAAGGATGTGCGGGGCAACGTCGAGGAAGGGCTGTCCGAAGTCAAGCAGGCTCAGGAGGAGCTGGAGAAGGTCTACGCCGCCTACGCCGAGCCGGACGCGGATTTCGACGCCCTCGCCGCCCGTCAGGCGGAGCTGGAGAATATCATCCAGGCGGCCGATGGACACAACCTGGAACACACCCTGGAGGTGGCAGCCGAGGCGTTGCGCCTGCCACCGTGGGACGCCGATGTGGACAAGCTGTCTGGCGGTGAACGGCGCAGGGTTGCACTGTGCAAACTGCTGTTGTCCAAACCGGACATGCTGCTGCTGGATGAACCCACCAACCATCTGGATGCGGAATCGGTCGCCTGGCTGGAGCGTTTTCTGCACGACTTCCCCGGCACCGTGGTAGCGGTCACCCACGATCGCTACTTCCTGGACAACGTGGCCGGCTGGATCCTGGAGCTGGATCGCGGCCGCGGCATCCCCTGGGAGGGGAACTACTCCTCCTGGCTGGAGCAGAAGGAGCGGCGCCTGGAGATGGAGGAGAAGCAGGAGAACGCCCGCATCCGCGCCATGAAAGAGGAGCTGGAGTGGGTGCGCAGCGGAGCCCGGGGGCGCCATGCCAAGAGCAAGGCCCGCCTGGCACGCTTCGAGGAGCTCTCCTCTTCCGATTATCAACAACGCAACGAAACCCGCGAGCTGTATATTCCACCGGGCCCGCGCCTCGGTGATGTGGTCATCGAGGCAGAGATGGTCAGCAAGAGCTTCGGCGACCGACTGCTGATCGACAACCTGAATTTCAGCCTGCCACCGGGCGGAATCGTCGGCATCATCGGCCCCAACGGCGCCGGTAAAACCACCCTGTTCCGCATGCTGGTCGGACAGGAGCAGCCCGACGGCGGCGAAATCCGTCTTGGCGATACGGTGAAGCTGGCCTACGTTGATCAGAGCCGCGACACCCTGGATGGCGAAAAAACCGTCTGGGAGGAGATCTCCGACGGCCAGGATATCATTCAGGTGGGCAGCTACGAGATCAACTCACGCGCCTATGTCAGCCGCTTCAACTTCAAGGGAAATGACCAGCAGAAACGGGTCAAGGATCTCTCCGGCGGTGAACGCAACCGGGTCCATCTGGCCAAGCTGCTGCGCAGTGGTGGTAACGTCCTGCTGCTGGACGAGCCCACCAACGATCTCGATGTAGAAACCCTGCGCGCGCTGGAAGAGGCGCTGCTGGAGTTCCCCGGCTGTGCCGTGGTCATCTCCCATGATCGCTGGTTCCTGGATCGCATCGCCACCCACATTCTTGCCTTCGAGGGTGACAGCCATGTGGAGTGGTTCGAAGGCAACTACGCCGATTATGAACAGGATCGCCAGCGGCGCCTGGGGGAAAAAGCGGCACAACCACACCGCATCAAATACAAAAAACTCAAGAGCTGAACCCGGAGGGGAAAACCATTTTCAAATTTCTCTGTCTATATCAGCAGTGCGAACCGTTTCACATTAATTTTCATCGAGAAAGTTGATGATACGAGAGCTTGCAACCAGTACCTCTGATAAATTCAGGTGGTACCCAAAAAAAACCAGAGCATCATAAGGAAACAGAAGATGAAATCCATTCCAGCAATCGCAGGTCTCAGCCTGCTGCTCGCACTGTCCGGTTGCGCCACCGATGATCCCAACCGCCGTGCAAAGACCGGCGCGGCCATCGGCGCCATAACCGGCGCAATCCTCGGGCACCAGATGGATAGCGACAAAGGGCGTTTCGTGGGCGCTGCGGTTGGCGCCATCGCCGGTGGCGCCGTGGGCAACTACATGGACAAACAGCAGCGCGAACTGGAAGCGCAACTGGCCAAAGAGCGGCGCAATAACGAGATCGAACTGGAACGGCTGAAAAACAACGTGCTGAAACTCAATCTCAGCAGCGAGGTTTCCTTCGATTTCAACAAGGCGGATATCAAGCCGGGATTCTATGGCAGCCTGAACAAGCTGGCCAGCGTGGTTGCCAAATACAACAACACCATCGTCCACATTGTGGGCCATACCGATGACCGTGGCAGTGACAGTTACAACCAGCAGCTGTCGGAGCGCCGCGCCCTCTCCGTCAAGGAGTATCTCGCCGCACACGGCGTCACCGCCAGCCGTATCCGTACCGAGGGGAGAGGTGAGTCAGAACCCCGTGCCACCAACGCAACCCCGGAAGGAAGGGCCATGAATCGCCGCGTGGAGATCTATCTGAAACCGGTCGTCGAAGGACAGGAGAGCGACGCCTACCAGCCACCAAAACAGCAGTGAGCGTATGGCAGTAAGGGAGATCCTGCGGATGGGGCACCCGCTGCTGCTGGGAACCGCATCGCCGGTAAGAGAGTTCGATACCCCCGCACTCGGCGCACTGGTGGACGATATGTTCGACACCATGAGCGTGGAGAGCGGCGTGGGTCTTGCCGCTCCGCAGATTGGGGTCGGCCAGCGGGTTATTGTTTTTGGCCTGGAAGAGAATCAACGTTATCCTGACATCCAGCCCATACCAATGACCGTGTTGGTCAATCCGGAAATCGAACCGTTGGGCGACGAAATGGAGTTCGGCTGGGAAGGATGTCTCAGCGTGCCGGGAATGCGTGGTCTGGTACCACGCTACCGGCAGATCCGCTACCGGGGTTTTGATCAGAAAGGCAATAGAATCGAACGGGAGGTGGAAGGCTTTCACGCCCGCGTCGTTCAACATGAAATCGACCACCTGGACGGAATTCTCTATCCGCAACGCATCGAGGATATGCGCATGTTCGGTTTTGAACAGGAGCTAGAGCAGCATCAGTTGGAAACTTCATCCCTAAATAGACCTGAGTCCAACTCATAGTAGAGAGAGATATCATGAACGCCCAGATACCAGGTCTCGGCACGTTCAGCCTGTATCCATGAGATCAGTCTATCGAAACCCGAATTGCACATCGCCTCCCTGACAGCTGCGCGATATTCACTATATATGGCAAAAATTGACAGCGACCATACTCTCGTCTCCGCCCCTCTTTTCATCCCGTATGGTAAATCAAGGCAGTGAAAATATGCGGATGCTACCAGCATAGACGACGGTCTACCCTTACGCGAGCGCTGCATCTGACTGACAAGAAAATCTATTCCGGTTATGCCTCGCTCTCTGCACTCGCTCTCCATATAAGAAGAGATCAGGGCTGCGCCCACGGGGTAGGAGAGCCCTTTTGAAAGCGGCATCTTGTAGATTGTAGCCAACACTACATCAGCGCCCGGTCACCCTTTCTCACTCTCCAACAAGGCTCGCATCTGGGCAAAATTTGCCTTCTGCTCTATCTCGACTGCCGGGTAGGAGAGCTGCAGCGACTGCAGCGTATTGACAATAATTTCGGCCACGGCCGAGCGCATGTAGCGTTTGTTGTCCGCGGGAATCGCATACCATGGCGCCCATGGACGGGAGGTCTCTGCCAGCGCCTGCTCATAGGCACTCATGTAGCTTTCCCAGTAGCCGCGCTCCTTGACATCTGCAGCGGAAAATTTCCAGTTTTTCTCCGCCTGATCAATGCGGGCGAGGAAACGCCGGCGCTGCTCCTCGCGGGAGACATTGAGCCAGAACTTCAGAATCACCGTACCGTTTCGGGCCAGGTGCTCCTCATGATTGCGGATGGAGGAGAAACGGTGTTGCCAGATATCCTCCCCCGTCAAACCATCCGGCAACTTCTGCCGCTGCAGATACTCCGGATGCACCCGTACCACCAGCACCTCTTCATAATAACTGCGGTTGAATACGCCGATGCGGCCCCGTTGCGGAAGCCGCTGTGTGGTACGCCAGAGAAAATCGTGATCCAGCTCTTCCGCGCTTGGCTGCTTGAACGAATAGACCTCGCAGCCTGCCGGATTGACACCGCTCAACACAGCGCGAATCGTTCCATCCTTGCCGGCCGCATCCATCGCCTGGAAGATCAGCAGCAGGGAGTAGCGATCGTGGGCATAGAGCTTGTGCTGCAGCTCATCCAGCTCCCGAATCTGTTTTTTCAGCTGTCGTTTCAGCGCCTTTTTCGATCCATTTTCATCCGGCGGGGAGGTTGCGGCATCGCGGTATCTGAATGAACCGTCAAAGGGAACGAGCCAGGGGCTGACTATCGCTTCAAACATTGTTCTGTTCCTTTATTCGCTACTGTCTTGTACTTTTTTCCGGGCCCGGAAATGGGCGATCCCCTGGCGAATGAAACC
>JALSRO010000050.1 GCA_026984715.1 Chromatiales bacterium
GGACGACACCACGCTGAAAGGGAGTGCGGGCATAGCCCACTTCAACGAACCCGCCATCCGCTTCGACCTCGGGATCGACACCATCGATGTCGATCGCTACCTCCCGCCACCCTCCGACAAACCGGCAACACCCACCAGTACCAAAGCCAAAAGGGAGCTGTTGCTGCCCGATTTCGAACTGCCGCTGGAGCCGCTGCGGAAACTCGACCTGACCGGCAAACTGCACCTGGGCAAGCTGAAGGTCGGCGGCCTGCATGCAGCAGATATCCGGCTCGTGCTCAACGCCCGCGACGGAGTGTTGCAGCTCGCCCCACTCAACAGCACCCTCTATCAGGGCAGGCTGGAGACCAATCTGGCGCTGGATGCCCGCCAGGATAGGGCGACAATGAAACTGCGCACCAGGCTCGCCGGCCTTCAGGCAGGGCCGCTGCTCGAGGATCTGGTGAAGAAGGATTACATCTCCGGAAAGGCGGACATCGAGATGGACCTGCATGCGAAGGGAGCTACCTTCCTGCAGCTGCGGCAGACCCTGAACGGCAGAGCCGCCTTCTCATTCCAGGATGGTGCCGTCAAGGGAATCAATATCGGCCAGATACTACGCAAGGCGTACGCCAGGCTGAAGAACCAGCCAATCCCCAAGGAAGAGGAGACGGTCAAGACCGATTTCAGTGAACTGAGTGGCACCTTCACAATCATCGACGGCGTTGTATCCAACAAGGATCTGAGTGCCAAGGCTCCCGCCTTGAGGGTTCACGGCGAGGGAACAGTGAACCTGGTCACCGAAAAGATCGACTACCGGGTCAGCACCTCCATCGTCGGTACCGTTGCCGGACAAGGAGGAGAGAGTCTGGAGGAGCTGAAGGGGCTCACAATCCCCCTGCGTATCACCGGCACCCTTGCCAGCCCGAAAATCAAGGAGGATATCACCTCGGCACTCAAGGCCAGAACCCAGGCAGAGATCGACAAAAAGAAAAGGGAGATGGAGGCCAGACTGAAGGCAGAACAGAAGAAGGCCAAGGCCCGGCTGGAGGCCGAAAAGGCCAGGCTCAAGGTCCAGGCCGACACCAAAAAGAGGGAGCTGGAGGAGAAGGCCAGAGAGGAACAGGCAAAGGCGAAGGCTCGGCTGGAAGAGGAGAAAGAGAAGGCGCGGAAAAAGATGGAAGAGGAGTTGAAAAAGAAAGCGGGAGAATTGTTCAAATTCTGATCCGGGTTCGAGACCATCAACCCGGCCGGAGCAGCGGGAGTTGCCCGATGCCGGATAGGGCACTCTCTTTTCGCCACCGTTCCAGTTCCGTTCCCCTCCCGTCAATCCCGAACCGGAGCCTGCCTCTCTCTCCCTGTTGAACAAACCCGCACTTTACTTGATCCCAATCAAGCAACCAGCCATCTATCCAAAAAATTAGCGCTCCGCCTTTGACTTTTTATTTAGACTGTGTCTAAATGAATATATCGTCTGTTGATTGACCCGAACTATAGGTAACAAACTATCAGTATAAGGAGCAAACAATGAGAATCATCAAACCAGCCATACTTTTCGCCGCCGTCGTTGCGACCCCCGTGATGGCCCAGCAGTGGCAGACACTGCCGGACACGCCACCCACACCGGAGGACAACCCAATCACGGATGCCAAGGTCGAACTGGGGAAGATGCTCTATTTCGACCCCCGCTTCTCTTCTACCGGGACAGTTTCCTGCAACTCCTGTCACAACGTCATGCTGGGGGGTGAAGACAACCGCCCCGTCGCTGTCGGAGTGAAGGGCCAAAAGGGAGGGCGCAGCGCACCCACCGTCTGGAATGCAGCCTATCTGTCGGTACAGTTCTGGGATGGTCGTGAACCCACTCTCGAGGCACAGGCCAAGGGGCCGGTGACAAACCCCATCGAGATGGGAATGGAGAGCCACGAGGTGCTGGTCAATCGGCGTCTGAAGGCCATTACCGGCTACAAACCATACTTCGAGAAGGCCTTCGGCAGTGGAGATGTGATCAATATCGACAACTTTGCCAAGGCAATTGCGGCCTATGAGCGCACCCTGATCACCCCTGACAGCCCCTACAGCCGCTACGTCAAGGGGGACAAGAAGGCACTGACCGAACAACAGATCGCCGGAATGAAGAAATTTGCCAGCATCGGTTGCGGGGGATGCCACTCCGGCCCGGCCTTCGCCGGCCCCGAGCAGCCGCTGGGCAAGGGGTTCTTCATGAAGTTTCCCACCTTCAGCAACAACGAATATGTCAGCAAATACAAACTGATGGAGGATGGAGGGCGCTTCGAAGCCACCAAGAAGGAGGCCGACAAACACCTGTGGCGGGTACCCACCCTGCTCAACATCGCCCTGACCGCCCCCTACTTTCATAACGGATCCGTTCAGACTCTGGAAGAGGCCGTACGGGTAATGGCCAAAACCCAGCTGAACAAGGATTTGAGCGATCAGGATGTCGCGGACATCGTTGCCTTCCTCAACGGCCTGACCGGGAAGTTCCCCGAGCAGACCATGCCCCGCCTCCCAGCGACTCCGCCTTCGGTTGTCGCCGACATCGTCAAGTAGGTTTCAGGCTGTTCCCAGCCGGAGCGTCCCCTGCCTACGGGCAGGGGGCGTTTTTTTGTTGACGCCTTGAGGTGTTGAAAAACGCCATTTTTCGGCTGCCTGTATACAGCACAAAGATGGAGCACCACTTTCGGCATCGAGCCGTTGGAAGCGAAAAAGCCGGAAAATCACACATCCCCCGTGATTGAAAAAAAACCATGGATAACCCTCCGTTGGAGGTGCACCACTCCCCTCAGCGCGTTCCGTAGATGACCATGGTCTTGCCTCGGGCCGTGATCAGTCCCTGATCCTCGAGATCCTTCAGAACCCGCCCCACCATCTCCCGCGAGCACCCCACGATACGCCCGAGCTCCTGACGGGTAACGCGAATCTGCATCCCGTCGGGGTGGGTAATGGCGTCGGGCTGGCGGGCAAGGTCCAGCAGAGCCCCGGCAACTCTGCCGGTTACGTCGAGAAATGCCAGATTCCCCGCCTTGCGGCTGGTGTCCCGCAAGCGCCTGGCCATCTGTGATGCCAGTGCGAACAGAATCTCGGGAAACTGGGCCGAAATCTGCCGAAAACGCCCATAACCTATCTCGGCCAGTTCACACTCGGTACGGGCCCGCACCCAGGCGCTCCGCTGCTGTCCGGGATCGAACAACCCCATCTCCCCGAAATAGTCCCCCGCATTCAGATAGGCGAGCACCATCTCATGCCCCTCCTCATCCTCGATCAGGACGGAGACGGAGCCCTTGACAATGTAATAGAGCACATCCGAACGATCCCCCTCACAGATAATGGTCCGCTTGGCGGCGTAGTGACGCCGGTGGCAATGCTGGAGAAATCTCTGCAAGGTCTCTTGGTCAGGCTGTTCCATTTCTTTTACCATCGGGTTATTCAATATAATGTGTTATAACAATCCCCCAGGGATTGGGCAACCGGAGAACGCGGCCTGCCACTGACCCCGGCGGCTACGCCATCATCTCCCCGGCATGTCCCGTGGCTCCCCCGCCGGGAAAGCCACGGGACATGCCGGGAAGCATCGGGAGAGATCATGCATGAAAGCTCGTATCAAATGGGTAGAACAGGTCACATTTCTGGGAGAATCACAAAGTGGCCACACGGTAGTGATGGATGGTGCACCCGAGAGTGGCGGCCGCGACATCGGCATGCGGCCGATGGAGCTGCTGTTGCTCGGCATGGGAGGATGCACCTCCTTCGATGTCATCCATATCCTGAAAAAATCCCGCCAGCCGGTAACCGACTGCGTCGTGGAGATCAGTGCTGAACGCGCCGAAGAGGTTCCCAGGGTTTTCACCCGCATCCATGTCCATTTCATCATCACCGGTACCGGCCTGAAAGAGGTGCAGGTCGAGCGCGCTGTCAAGCTCTCGGCGGAAAAGTACTGTTCGGCCTCATTGATGCTGGGAAAGACCGCCACGATTACCCACGACTACGAGATCCGGGAACCATGACCATGAAAAGAGCCGGACACAATGGCGAGCCTGGGCCACAGGGCGCCACCCGTGAATCGCTCAATGACTGGCCGTAGTGTGGCAGACCGCAGACTGCCAATCTGTTTGGAAACGACCGTTCACAGTTGTTGTAGAATCACCTTTTCTGCCTTGCCCAGGTCTGGCGCATTCCAGGGCCAATCCGGGCAGATACACATAGCCCGGCTGCTTGCCGGAATAGTTAGGCCCGAATCAGTAGTGAGATTTGACTGGTGATAGGAAAGCTCAACAAGAAACTGAAGCTGCATGGTTTCAACAACCTGACCAAGACCCTGAGTTTCAACATCTATGACATCTGTTATACCAGCACACCGGAGCAACGCCGCGCCTACATCGAATACATCGATGAGGAGTACAACGCCGCCCGGCTGACCCGGATCCTCACCGAGGTGTCCCGGATCATCGGTGCCACCATTCTCAACATCGCCCACCAGGACTACGAGCCGCAAGGCGCCAGCGTCACGATGTTGATTGCAGAAGATCCCGGCTCCTCCGAAGGCCTCTCCAACAGTGCCGCCCCCGGCCCACTGCCAGGGGCGGTTGTGGGGCACCTGGACAAGAGCCACCTGACCGTCCACACCTATCCGGAGAGCCATCCCCACAACGGCATCAGCACCTTCCGCGTGGATATCGATGTCTCCACCTGCGGGCTGGTCTCTCCCCTCAAGGCGCTGAACTATCTGATCCACAGTTTCGAGTCCGATATCGTGATCATGGACTACCGGGTGCGGGGCTTCACTCGGGACGTAAGGGGCAGGAAACACTTCATCGATCACAAGATAAACTCCATCCAGAACTATCTGGCCAGAGACACCAAGGAGCGCTACCAGATGATCGATGTCAACGTCTATCAGGAGAACATCTTCCACACCAAAATGATGCTGAAAGAGTTCGATCTGGACAACTATCTGTTCGACAGCGACGAAAGGGAGCTGAGCCGCGCCCAGTACAACCGGCTGAACAAGCAGATCAGGCGCGAGATGCTGGAGATCTTCTACGGCCGCAACGTACCTGCGACACCCTGACCCGAACCGTCAGCGAT
>JALSRO010000051.1 GCA_026984715.1 Chromatiales bacterium
GCAGGAGGCGGTAGGGCCAGGGGAGGGGGCCATGGCTGCGATCCTGGGACTTGATGACGGACAGGTGATCGCCCTCTGTGAGCAGGCGGCCCAGGGGCAGGTGGTTGCGGCGGTCAATTTCAACTCCCCTGGTCAGGTGGTGATTGCGGGGGCCACCTCTGCAGTGGAGCGCGCGGTGGAACTGGCCCGGGATAGCGGTGCACGACGTGCAATCGTGTTGCCGGTCAGCGTTCCTTCACACTGTATACTGATGCGGGAGGCGGCAGAGAAGCTGGAGCGGCGCCTCTCTGAAGTCACTATATCTTCCCCCCGTATTCCTGTAATCCACAATGTGGATGTGCAGACAGAGGCGGGGGCGGATGCCATCCGCAGCGCACTGGTACGCCAGCTGTATAGCCCGGTGCGCTGGGTGGAAACTGTTCGGGAACTGGCCCGGCGCGGGGTCCGCCGGGTCGTCGAGTGCGGCCCCGGCAAGGTACTTGCCGGGCTCAACAAGCGCATCGACCGGAGTCTGGATATATTTCCGGTATTTGACGAGGATAGTTTGCAAAATGCCATTGAAAAATGAAATAGCACTGGTAACCGGGGCCACCCGCGGGATAGGCAAGGCGATTGCCGATGCGTTGGGGAAGGCCGGAGCCACAGTGGTGGGAACTGCTACCACCACTGCCGGGGCGGAGAGGATCAGTGAGCATCTGACGGCTGCAGGCATTAGTGGTCGGGGGCTGGTGATGGATGTTACCGAGCAGAGCTCCATAGATGCCGTTCTGGCAGAGATGAAGCAGACGTTTGGAATGCCTGGCATACTTGTCAACAATGCAGGTATTACACGTGACAACCTGCTGTTGCGGATGAAGGATGAGGAGTGGCAGGAGATCATCGACACCAATCTCAGCTCGGTATTCCGTCTCTCACGCGCCTGCCTGCGCAGTATGAGCAGGGCGCGCAAGGGGCGTATCATCAACATTGCCTCGGTGGTGGGTGCCATGGGGAATGCCGGCCAGACCAACTATGCAGCGGCAAAGGCCGGTGTGATGGGGTTCACCCGGGCGCTGGCGCGGGAGACCGGGGCACGCGGAATCACCGTCAACACCATCGCTCCCGGCTTCATCGATACCGATATGACCCGAGCTCTGGCAGAGGAGCAGAGGCAGGCGCTACTGAAGCAGATCCCGCTGAACAGGCTGGGCCAGGCGGAGGAGATTGCCGCCGCCGTGGTGTTTCTCGCCTCCCCCGGAGCAGCCTATATCACCGGAGAGACCCTCCATATCAACGGTGGTATGTATATGGGATAGCCCCATGATATTCAACGACAGACCGTGGCCTATCTTGCCGTAGGGCGGCTACAGCGTCGACGGGCTGCCTCGCTGCGAATCGGCGCGCCACGGCTGAATACGATATATATTGTTGCCGGGTTGATAGTAGTGCACGAAAACGAGCTGTGGACACGACATATGTCATGGGTTGCCGGTTCGGCTGGCTGGTATCCGGTAAAAGTTTGCAATACAATACGCGGCGCAGCGCAAGCTGCTTGAGAACATATCTAAGAGGATGAATTCGTATGAGCACTATCGAAGATCGCGTCAAAAAGATCGTCGCAGAGCAACTTGGGGTTAAAGAAGAGGAGGTGACAGAAAACGCCTCTTTTGTTGACGATTTGGGCGCAGACTCACTCGATACAGTTGAGCTGGTGATGGCGCTGGAGGAGGAGTTCGATACCGAGATTCCGGACGAGGAGGCGGAGAATATCACCACTGTTCAGCAGGCCGTTGACTACGTCAAGTCACATCAAGCCTGATCTTCACCATTCGCAGGGCCGCAATGCCACTTGGTGGCAGTTGCGGCCTTTTGCGTTTCGGGCTGATACAGGAGAGTGGCTCCCCGAGCCGCGCGGGGTTATCATCGCGGCAGATGCTTCAGGGATGCATCGGGAGCCGCAGGTAGCGGAGGAGATGGGGTCCGGTGCCGCGGTTGGAAGGGCCATCCGTGGCGGAGCTTCCGGCTCGGACAGCTATATGCCACGGCTGCGTCGATATCCCTTGCCGACCAGCCATCCCTGGAGAGTGGCATCGTTCCCGTTCGTCCCAAGTTGAAAAGATCTTCGGATCAGGAGGTTCCCGGATTTGTCTAAACGACGCGTAGTGGTCACTGGTGTTGGCATGGTTTCGCCTGTGGGTCTGGATGCGGCCACGTCCTGGCAGAATATTCTTGCCGGTATAAGTGGCATCGAGACCATCACCCATTTCGATACTTCGGCGTTTTCCACCCGTTTCGGTGGCTCTGTAAAGGGGTTCGATGTCACCCGTTACATGCCGGCCAAGGAGGCGCGCAAGATGGACCCCTTCATCCACTATGGTATCGCTGCTGCCGATGAGGCAATCAGGGATGCCGGGCTGGAGGTGACAGAGGAAAATGCCGAACGCATTGGGGTTGCTATCGGTTCCGGCATCGGGGGTTTGCCGGGTATCGAGAAAGGGCATGCCGCCTACATGAAAGGGGGGCCGCGGCGAATCTCTCCATTCTTCGTGCCGGCCAACATCATCAACATGATCTCCGGGCACGTCTCCATCAACTACGGGCTCAAGGGGCCGAATATTGCCCTGGTAACCGCCTGTGCCACTGGTACTCACTCCATTGGCGATGCCGCCCGTATCATCGAATATGGTGATGCCGACGTGATGCTTGCCGGTGGTGCCGAGATGGCGACCTCTCCCTGTGGCCTGGGGGGATTCGGTGCTGCCCGTGCTCTCTCTACGCGCAATGATGCCCCCGCTGCTGCAAGCCGTCCGTGGGATCGGGATCGAGACGGTTTCGTCCTCAGCGACGGGGCCGGTGTGGTGGTATTGGAGGAGTATGAACATGCCAGGAAGCGGGGTGCACGTATCTATGCGGAAGTGGCTGGTTACGGAATGAGCGGCGATGCCTATCACATGACTGCTCCCTCCGAAGGCGGCGAGGGTGCTTGCCGCTGTATGCAGAGTGCCATGCGTAACGCCGGCGTCAACCCCGACGAGGTGGATTACATCAATGCGCATGGTACCTCTACTCCTGCCGGGGATGTCGCGGAGACTCAGGCGGCCAAATCGGCCTTTGGCGCACACGCCTACCGGCTGGCGATGAGCTCTACCAAGTCCATGACCGGTCATCTGCTCGGTGCGGCAGGTGGTATCGAGGCGATATTCACCATCCTCGCTATTCGGGATCAGGTGGCGCCTCCCACCATCAACCTGGACAACCCGGATGCGGAGTGCGATTTGAACTATGTACCGCATACGGCACAGGAGATGGGTATCGATGTGGCGCTCTCCAACTCTTTCGGTTTTGGTGGTACCAACGGAACCCTGGTCTTCCGCCGTATCTGAACCGGGGCCGGTTTTCCGTCGGACCTGGAGGCGAAAGGACGTTGCAGAGCTCTGCGGAGATGGGCGGGACGGAGCCCAGTGATGTCGACACGATTCTTTCGATAGTCTGTTCCCGGAATGCATAATTCTCCTGGAGGGGCCGTGATCCGCGCAACCGGAACATACCGGGATCTGCTGCCGCTACACGAAACCAATCCTCAACGCTATCCCTATTTGCTGGAGAGTGTGGCCAGCGGCCCCCCCCATGCACGCTACGATATTCTGTTCGCCTTTCCCGGTCACACTCTGACATTGAACCATGGGAGGGTGGCAGGTGGAATGCTGTCCGTACCGGGATCGGGCTTTCTCGATATGCTGGATCAGTGGTGGCACCGCGAATCCTGCCCGCAGGAAGGGGGAAGCGATATCCCCTTCCGGGGAGGGTGGTTCCTGTTTTTTGGCTATGAAATGGCGGGGAAGATAGAGGCCCGTCTGGCTCTGCCTCCATCACGGGAGCCGCTGCCCACCGCCGTCGCAACACGTATCCCTGCGGCCCTGGTTCGCGATCATGAGCGCAGGGAGATCTATTTGGTGGCAGAGTCGGGGCAGGAGCGGTTGCTCGACATTCTGGCCGATGATCTGGAGTCTGCCGCGGATATGGTTCCTCAGACAGCCAGAGGGTGGCCGCTGCCGGAGATTGTCGAGGAGCCTCCGGAGCGTTATCTGGAGGCGGTGGAGAGGGCGCGGCGCTACGTTGTCGATGGCGACATCTTTCAGGCCAATCTGTCCCGGATGTGGAGTGGTCCGCCGCCCGATGGAGTCACAGCGGCACAGCTCTATCGCAATCTGCGCCGCCACAATGCCGCACCGTTCGCCGGCCTTGCCCGTTTTACCGAGGCGTCTGTCATCAGCTCCTCGCCCGAGCGCCTGGTTGCCGTAGCGGGCGGGATAATTGAAACCCGGCCTATAGCCGGAACCCGGCCGCGGGATCCGCTCCAGTCGCAGGACGAGGCAAACTCCAGCGAGCTGTTGGCCCATCCGAAGGAGCGGGCAGAGCATGTGATGCTCATCGACCTGGAACGGAACGATCTGGGGCGCGTCTGTCTGCCGGGGAGTATCGAGGTGAATGAATTGATGGTGCTGGAGAGCTTTGCCCACGTCCACCACATCGTCTCCAACGTGCGCGGAAAGCTGCGGCCCGGGACCACTCCCGGTATGGTCATCCGTGCTGTGTTTCCCGGCGGGACCATTACAGGGTGCCCCAAGGTGCGGTGTATGGAGATCATTGGAGAGTTGGAAGGGGTGGGGCGGGGGGCCTACACCGGCTCCATGGGCTATCTGAACCGCGATGGCGGCATGGATCTCAATATTCTCATCCGTACCATGGTGATGGCCGGAGGGCGGCTTTGTTTCCGTGCCGGTGCGGGAATTGTCGCCGATTCGGTGGCGGAGCGGGAGCTGGAGGAGACCCGCGCCAAGGCGCGAGGCCTGCTGCTGGCCCTGCAGCCGACATGATACGGGCGTTGGTGAACGGTGTTTCCAGCGGCGCCATCCCCGTTGCGGATCGCGCAGTGCAGTATGGTGATGGAGTCTTCGAGACCATAGCGGTTCGTGAGGGGGAGGCCGAGCTCTGGCCGCAACATATCGAGCGCCTGACCCGGGGGTGCCGGGGACTGGGCATCGGGGCTCCGAACCCGGTTCTGCTGGCGCGGGAGGCCGGGCAGCTGATACGGGATGA
>JALSRO010000052.1 GCA_026984715.1 Chromatiales bacterium
CTCTGCTGTCGAACAGGCAGAAAAAAAGATAGGATTCCAGGGGGCACTCCCGGTACCGCCAACGAAGATAGTCCAGATCGCGGCTGCCACCGAAACCCATCCGGGGCTTTAGCTTGTCCCAGAAACGCTTCCATCGCTCATCCGGTTCCTCCAGCAACAGGGTGTGCACCCCCTCCCTCTTGCCACTCTGCAAAGAGATTCGGTTGCGCAGCTGCAGAACTAGATCGATTCCTGCCCCGGCAACCATGGCCAGTGGCACCGAACATCTTCGCTGTCGCAGTTTCGGATATGATCGGAGTAGCTGTGCCCCGCGCCACGGCTGCCCGATCTGTCGATAGCCAACCCGTCGGATCACCCCCCGCGCCGCATCGTTGGGAAAAGCGACGACCAGCTCCATTCCCGACTCCCATACCTGAGCGGCAACGGCACGCTGCAGCCGCAGCGCCACTCCGAACGCCCGATACGGCTTGTCGATGGCAAAGTCTATCGCCACTCCGGCGCTACGCGACACGCCTTCGACCACGACCTTTCGTGGCAGCACCGAGGCGCACCCGACGACTTCCCCCCTTTGCTCATCCACAGCCAGCCAGGTGAGGGTCGGACCATCCGGGTTACTTCGATAGAGCCATTCGAAACGGGCTGGCGCAGTAGAAGATACCATATAGGGGAGGTTGTCTCTCCAGAGACGTTCGATTGCCGCCCGATCCCTCTCCGACTCGGGATCGGCCCTTCTCGTGATACACTTCCCAACACCGCTGTTCTTGCCATCCGGAGACAGAGCCCCTTCTGCTAATGGCACCGAACGCGCGCCCCCCACCCCGGTGGCGGGATCCGAAACGCGCCGCATGAAGGCGCCACCCATGCACAGATGGTTTGGATCGGGAAGCAGATTATCTCTCTTCGTTACCCCCCCATGCGCTCCATCCATGGAAAACCGTTTCATATCAGCATCTCCTTATGTCTGTTCCAGCCGAGACCCGGAAAAAGGGTTTTGCTGAAAACATAAATCCATATCCTTTGCGTGATTATAAACCATTTTGCCCTTCCAATACCGCTGGAAATGGAGAAGACAGAAAATTGGCGGGTATCTCATGCGAGGTCTCCACACGCCCGCTTTGTGAAAACCGGTCGCCATGCGATAATACTGCCACGGCGAACCGAACATATCGTATTCAGGGCTTCAGGAAGCCGCCGAATTCTGCGGTTGCTCCATTTCCAATGGCCGCTACAGTGCGTCCATGCAGCCCCGGCACCGGGATATCCGACCCTGATGCATTGATGCACAGTCGGCAGATACCCGAGCCACCGATATACCGATTTTTCAAGTGCGGCCGCCGGGTTGGAATAGATATCGGGAGAAGCCCCCTACCGGGAGAGGAGCAAGGGAACGGATTCCATGGAGAGGGAAACGGATTGAAGGTGCTGCACGCCGTACTGTCGCTCGAATGTGGCGGACTGGAGCGTCTGGTTATCCATCTCTGTCGGGAGGGGATTGCGGCCGGGGACGAGGTCACCGTTCTCTGTCTCGAAAATCCGGGGGCACTTGCAAGTAAAGTACATGAAACCGGTACCGAGGTAGTTTCCCTGGGGCGCACGCCAGGGCTCATGACCATACCCGAAGCGCTGCACCTCAGAAGAGAGATAAAACGGCTCCGGCCCGATGTCATCCACTGCCACCAGATGTCAGCCGCTCTCTATGTCGGCACCGTAGCACGCAGCCTGGGAATATCGGCACTGCTGCATACCGAACACGGAAACCATGACTACTCGAACTGGCGGCAGTGGGTCACTGCTTGGATCGCGTTCAACGCGGTCCGCAGGATCTACTGCGTCTCACAGGAGATCGCCGACAATCTCACCTCACATCGCCTTGTCCCGCCACACCGCCTGAGCATCCAGGTAAACGGTATTCCTCTCCCCTCCGACGACGCGCCCAGCGCCAGCGTCGCTCTGAGAAAGGCGTGCAATATTGCCGACGGGGCTCTGGTGATCGGTTCGGTAGGCAGGCTGGTCACCGTCAAGCGTCAGGAGCGGTTGCTGAAGGCCGTGGCCACCATGGTGGCGCGAAACAGAAGCGTTCACCTGCTGCTGGTGGGCGATGGAGCACGGCGCGAGGAGCTTGAGGCGCAAGCCAGATCGCTGGGAATCGGGCAGCTGGTCCACTTTGCCGGGTTCAAGCTGGAACCACAGCCCTATATCGGAGTGATGGATATCTTTGTATTGACCAGCGACTCGGAGGGGATGCCCATGGCTCTGCTGGAGGCATGGGCCGCTGCCAAACCCGTTGTGGTCACCGCTGTTGGAGGACTACCGAACCTGGTCGACGAAGGCGTGAACGGCTTTCTGCTTCCCGCAGGCGATCATGAGCGTCTGGTATCACGGCTCGAGGCACTCGCCGACGATCCAGAATGCCGTCGACGGCTGGGGAACAATGGCCGCGAGCTGGTGGCCGCCAAGTACAGTGCAGCGCAGTCTGCTGCTGCCTATCGTAATGCCTATCTGGAGCTGATAGCGGGAGGTGCCCATTGAGTCCCACCATCGAGGTGCCGGGCAGAACCAAAAGCCTCCCGGATCTCTTTCTGTTATTAACCCGGCAACGATATATGTCGCATTCGAGGCTTCAGCCAGGCGCTGGAATGAGGCGCCGTACGCAGGCAAGGGGCGCTCCCTCTTCAAGGCTACTCCAGTGCATCCCTGCACTCGCGACAACACTCAGAGATCCTGTCCAGCGCGCTGGAACGCAGGGCCGGTGCTTGGCCGAAGCCCCTGACTCTATGATTTTCAACGACAGGCCGCGGCTGAATACGATATATCTCGTTGCCGGGTCGATACTATTTACCGGATAGACACGACCATGACGGAAAAACTGAAAACAGTCATCGTGGGCTGTGGCCAGATTGCAGACGGCCACATCAGCGAAGTGCAGAAACTGGAACAGGCCGAGGTGGTTGCCCTGTGCGACCGGGAACTCCTCATGGCGAAACAGGCGGGTGCCCGCTACGGCATCTCCAGCTGCTACGACGACTTTGAACAGATGCTGGAACAGCATCGGCCGGATGTGGTCCATATCACCACCCCGCCCCAGGCGCACCTGCAACTTGCGACCATGGCGATCGACGCAGGCTGTCACGTCTATGTGGAGAAACCCTTCACCCCAACCTATGCCGAAACCGAGAAACTCATCGAACACGCCGAGAAAAGGCAACGCAAACTGACCATTGGGCACATCTACTATTTCGATCCTCCTGCGCTACGGATCCGCGAACTGGTCGAGCAAGGGGTGCTCGGAGAACCGATCCACGTAGAGAGTTTCTACGGCTACAACCTGGCCGGGCCATTCGGCCGCGCCATCCTCGGCAACGGAACCCACTGGGTCCACAGACTGCCGGGCAAACTGTTCCAGAACAATATCGATCACCTGCTCAACAAAGTGACCGAATTCGTTCCGGACGAACGCCCCACCATCCAGGTCTTTGGCGACATAAGGCGCAATACGCGCATTGGGGACATCCGCGACCGGATGCCGGATGAACTGCGGATCATGATCCGTGGCGAATCGACCTCCGCCTACGCCACCTTCTCATCCCATATCAAGCCTACGGCCCATTTTATGCGCCTGTATGGAACCAGAAACATTGCCCATGCCGACTTCGTGGCACGCACCGTGGTTTTGGAACAGGAGCCCACACTCCCCAGCGCAATCGGCAGACTGCTTCCCGCTTTCCGCATGGGACGGCAGTACAGAAGGGAGGGGTGGCGCAACGTGCGCCGCTTTGCACGCTCCGACTTCCATTTCTTTGCCGGAATGCACAACCTGATCGCCCGTTTCTATGACAGCATTCTCCACGACACCGCTCCGCCGATATCCCACCGGGACATCCGCCGTATCGGCTGGATAATGGACGAGATCTTTCGCCAGCTAGAGGAGCAGATGAAAACATTATGACAGTACTGGTAACCGGTTCCAACGGATTCCTTGGCTCTGTTCTGGTGGAGCGTCTTGCCGCCAGTGGCGTGCGTGACATTCGCTGTTTCGTACGGGAAGGCAGCGACAGATCCCGGCTCGAGGCCACACGGCAGAAATACCCCGATGCTGCCATCGAGTACTATGTGGGGACGTTGGTGTCTCCGGAGGATCCGGTCGCGGCGCTCCGCGGTGTGGACACTATCTACCATCTTGCCGCCGCCCTGTCCGGGGCCCCTGCGGATATGTTCTTCAATACCGTGGTTGCCACCAAAAATCTGCTGAATGCGGTTGCAGCCGAAAACCCCGGAGTACAGATGGTCCACGTCAGCTCATTTTCGGTCTACGGTATCGCCGACCTCCCTTCCGGCTACACCGTGACAGAGCAGACCCCGCTGGAGACACATCCAGAGAAACGGGACCCCTATGCCTTCGTCAAATGGCATCAGGAGAAACTGATCCTGGAGTATCAACAGCGTTGTGGCTTTCCCCTGGTCATTCTGAGGCCAGGCGTCATCTACGGCCCTCGCGGCGGGGCCCTGTCGGGGCGTGTCGGGCTGCAGCTGGGCCCACTGTTTCTCCACCTGGGAGGGAATAATCTGCTACCGCTCAGTTATGTGGACAATTGCGCCGACGCAATCATCGCATCAGCTGCACAGAAGAGCCCGGGGGTTTCCATATTCAATGTGCACGATGATGACCTGCCAACCTCGCGCAGATATCTACGCGAATATAAAAAACAGGTCAGGAGAATACGCTCCATTCCGGTACCCTATCCTGCCCTGCAGCTTGGCTCCAGAATAGTCGAGTGGTATCACCACTACTCCAACGGCCAGCTGCCAGCGATATTTACCCCCTACAAGAGCGCAAATCTGTGGAAAGGAAACCGTTTCGACAACAGCAAGCTCAAGAAAGAGACCGGCTGGCAGCCGCAGATCCCCACAACCGAAGGGATGCGAAGAACGTTCGAGTGGTTCCGGGAGAGGGAGACAACCGGTTAGCAGACTGCTGGAGACACCTTTCTCGACGGCCCGATTACGGCAGAGGATACGCTGCCGGCTGCCTCGGCGAAAGGGGTGGGAAATCTCCCCTC
>JALSRO010000053.1 GCA_026984715.1 Chromatiales bacterium
CGGGTGCCAACAGGGTAACGTAGCCAGAGTAGAGATAGGTGGTGGTAGCGCCGATGGCAATGGGAAGATCCATGGTCAGATGCAACCGCCGTAACCCGGTCCACGCCCCCTTGAGGAACGGGTAACCGGAGTAGAAGAGAGTGGGGGTCGCCAAAGCAAACCCTACCCAGTAGAACAGATTGCGAAACTCCCCGCTATCCGCTCCGGTGTATAGTGCTATGGAGATCCATAGCAGATTCATCATGGCAAATGCAGCAAAAGCAATCCGGAACAGGAATGCCCGGTTCTGGCGCTTGAGAGCCCCTTCCGCCGCCTCCGGATCGAAGGGGACGGCCGCATAGCCGATCTCCCCCAACCGCGCCAGTATCCGGGAGAGCCGATTGGTGTTGTTGTCCCAGCGCAGGTGCAGCCGTCTTCCGGAGAGATTGACGTTGGCAGCTGTGACGCCGGGAACCCCGGCCATGGTACGCTCGATCAGCCAGGCGCAGGCGGCGCAGTGGATTCCCTCTACCAGCAGTTCGATCTCCCGTTGCTCCCCCAGATCCCTGACGTACTCACCCTGAACCTCATCCAGATCATAGAAATCGAGATCCTTGGGAAGCTCGGGCGGAGGCGCCAGGAGAGTGCCTTCCGGTGCTCGCTGGTAGAAGCCATCCAGGCCAGAGTCATAGATGACCTTGCAGACAGATTGACAACCGAAACAGCAAAACTGCCGTAACTGACCATCAATCTCGGCTTCACAACGCTCACTGTCGGGCAGCGGCAAACCACAGTGGAAGCAGGAGCGTTCTCCCCCGCCGGATTCCTTCGCCATCGCTAATGTTGGTACCGGAAGGCTGGAGCAACCTTCATTTTGGAGGACACTCAGTTGGCTGCAACGAAGATACGCCGTTTGACGAGATCATAGAGTTCACCATCATGCCGCACACGGGCAGTAATCTCCCAGAACCCTTTGAGAGGGAACACCAGATCCGCCTGATACATTCCCGGGGCGTAGCGCTGCATGGTTACATCGAAATCGGCCTCGGCATCGGAGGGGCGGTAAGCGGCAATGGTCACATCCAGATCGTCCACCGGAACACCCCTGCGATCCACGACACTGAACCGGTAAACAGCCGCGGCACCCATCCGATTCTGTTCCGGCATATCCAGGTGCGCCGTCCATCCGAGGGCATTGCGGGCTGCAATCCGCTTGAGGCGATTCTTCTCGAAGTCCCGCCCCAGCTCATAGTAGTCCTTGTCCACCAACCCCGGGCCGGTAACAAAGGCGAGCGTTATCATCCCTGCGTTTATCAACAGCACCACTCCCAACAGCGCCAGCCATCCTATCACCCATGGATTACGCCAGGCACGCTTGTTGCTCTGGGAAAAACGCTTCTCCACCATTTTGTTCATCCTGGCTCCACTCCTCACTCAATGCCCCGGGCCAAAGAACATGCTTTCGTATCGGGCGCCCAGCTCCGGCTGCTCGGCAGCAGTAACGCGAAAGACAAGAGGCACCCGCTTTTCGCCAAGATTCTTCTTTGGTACCCGTACGAATACCGTAAATGCAGAGATGTTGCCTTTGGGGGTGGCAAAGGGCTTCTCCGCCCCAACAAGCTTCAGCCCCTTTGGCCCCTCGGCAGTCAGCTGCACATGAATATCCCGGTTGGTCTTGTTGAGCACCTTGATTTCGTAACGATTCTGGATGGAACCATCACTCTGCAAGACATACAACGGCTGACGGTCGTGCAGCACCTTGAGCTCGATTCCGGAGATAGTTGAAACACCATAGATGATACCCAGCAGGGCAAATGAGATAATAGCCAGACTGACCAGCACCTTGGGACGTTTGAGCGTTGGAATCCGTGGCTTCCCCTCGATCTCGTCCAGCGAAGCATAACGGATAAGGCCATGAGGACGCTTCACCTTGTCCATCACCTGATCGCAGGCATCGATACAGAGACCACAGGTAATACAACCTTCCTGCTGACCATTGCGGATATCGACGCCCGTCGGACAGACCGCCACACACAAATTGCAATCGACACAATCGCCAAAGTCGTCATCCGCCACCGACGCCCCCTTTCTGAGCCTGCCTCGCGGCTCGCCCCGTTTGACATCATAGGTGGGCAGAATGGTCTCGGGATCATACATAACCCCCTGGATACGGGAATAGGGACACAACCAGAAACAGACCTGCTCCCGCATGAATCCGGCCAGAATATAGGTACCGGCGATAAACAGACCCAACGTCGCCCAAGCCGCCGGGTGGGCCTGCAAGGTAAAGAAGTCGTGCCAGAGCTGGTAGATATCGGTGAACCAGCCGGCAAAGGTCACCCCGGTGAGCGCGGCGATCAGCAACCAGAGGAGATGCTTGGTGGCCTTGATACGGATCTTCGTCGCATCCCAGGGAGCCTTGTCTAGTTTGCGCCGCTTTGCCGGCGGCCCCTCCAGCTTGTCCTCGATCCAGGTAAACACATCGGTCCAAGCGGTCTGGAAACAGAAATATCCACAGAACACCCGCCCCGCAATGACCGTCACCACTATCAGCGTAATCGCAAGAAACAGAAGAATGAGCGCCAGCATCCATACATCCTGGGGCAGGACCGTGAGACCGAAGATGTGAAACTGGCGGTTGGGAATGTCATAGAGAATAGCCTGTTTCCCGCCCCAGCGGAGGTATGGCCCAAAAAAGAAGAGCAACCAGATGGAAGATGTGAGCCACTTCAGTCGGCGAAAACGCCCGGAAATACGCTTGGCATGTATGGTTTCACCACCGGTATTTACATGCCAATGACTGGCGTCTTCATACAGATCCGAAAGATTTGCGCCTTGCTCCGGCCGGTTGTTCTCGCTCATACCACTCCTCGTGCTGCATACTCACCCAGATTGAAACCGTTCGCCATCAACTGAATATTACCGAAACAGGTAATCCACCACCCACCCCCGGCGGCAATGATACGGTGAAAACGGAACAGTTCATTGTATCACGGAAGGCAGCGTGTCATAAAAACTCCGAGCAAACAGAGGTTTCCACAAATAAACTATGGAAAAACGACCAAGGGGAGAACACAAACACCAGCCAGCTATACAGCTTTTCTCCTGAAGCATCTAACCCTATGATATTCAACGACAGGCCGTGGCGTGCCGGCCCGCAGGCTGCGTTACCCCATCTTGCTGTAGAGTGGCTACAACGGCGATAGGCCACCTTGCTGCGAACCGGCACGCCACGGCTGAATACGATATATATTGTTGCCGGGTCAACAAGACCAACGATAACAAAGCAAGCAGTGATGACGAAGTAGAAAACAGGGGGGAGCAAAACGCAGTGTAACGTGAATCGACCGGAACATCTCTCTCCAGCCGACGAAGATGAGTCGCCGGAAAGGCCGCCCCTCGGCAGACAGGAAAAAAGCAAAGAAAAAAGGGGTTACTCCCCTTTTTTCTTCCAGCTGATTTGACTGATCGATTTGAAAATTGGGTGGCTCAATCTTCGGAATGGGTCGTTTTGATCAGCCGCCCGATCCTGATCGCCAATACTGCAAGCACCACCACTGCTCCTACAACCGTAAAAATAGTTCCAATAACCACAGCATCCATAAGAAGCAACCCCCTTGTTTCAGGTTTTCGAGAGCGGGGCGGATAATCCGCCCCATCACTCTCCTACATCCGAATCAAGTCAGAACGGAACAGATACTACTGCCCCCCACCAAGCTTGTACACATATACCGCCAGCTTGTTGATCTCGGTCTTGCTCATCTTGCCGCCGAACTTCGGCATCACGGCATTACGTGTCTGCGGATCCTTGGGATCGTTCACACCGTGGGCAATGGTATAGATGATGCCCTCTTCCGTACCGGAGAAGCGCCAGATACCATCGGTCAGATTGGCGGAACCGAGCGCTGTCATCCCCTTGGCGTCCTGACCGTGACAGGCAAAACAGGCACCCTTGCCCATGAATATCTCCTTGCCGGGAGCATACTCACCACCTTCGCTGAGCGCCTTGACATGCTTGGCCAGATCCGCAATCTCCTGCTGGCTCAGCTTGCCGGCATGGGCGGGCATATTACCCCGGCGTCCGTTGGTAATGGTCTGCACAATATTCTCAATCTTGCCGCCCCACAACCAGTCATCATCCACCAGAACCGGGAAGTTGGGATTCCCCGCCCCTCCCGTACCGTGGCAGGCCGCGCAGTTGTCACCAAACAGCACCTTGGCGGACCGGGTGACATACTGGGTCAGCTCGTCATCGGCGAGGATGGCTGCAGCAGACATGCCCGGGAGCCGGTTCTCATACTTGGCCCGAACCTTCTCGATAGCCGATACATCCTGCTTCAGCTCCTTGATGGCGGTCCATCCCATGAGCCCCTTGAAGTGGGTATGCACCAGTGGAATCGATGGATAGACCAGAAAATAGATCACCACCATCGCGATGCTGGCCCAGAAACCGATCATCCACCATTTCGGGGGATCGTTCAGCAGTTCAGCCAGATTGTCGTCCCATACATGCCCGGTAGTGGGAACCTTGTACGGATTACTTTTGTCACTCATCTTCTATCCTCCGTCTCAAAACGGTTATCGTCCAGCGGAATATTCTTCTGCGTCTCCAGGTAATCCCGATTAGAGGGGTGAAACACATAGAGATACGCAACAATCATCAGGATGAAGACGACCACTGTCACTACCAGACCGATCCAGTCGTTCAGCGTCAGCGCCGCCCAATCCGTGTGAAAATGCTCCACCAGACTACTCACGATAATCCACGCCTTCTTCGAAGGTCACCATGGTTCCCAGCACCTGCAGATAGGCAACCACTGCATCGAGCTCGGTCTTGCCCTTGACCTCATCCGCAGCAGTAGCGAAGTCGGCTTCGGTGTAAGGGACGCCAACCATGGCCATCGCCTTCATGGTGGCAACCGCGTTTTCACCACTGAGCATGTTTTTCGCGAGCCATGGATAGTTTGGCATCACCGACTCCGGCACCAGCGAGCGTGGCGCCATCAGATGCTGGCGATGCCACTCATCGGAGTATTTGCCACCCACACGAGCCAGATCGGGAC
>JALSRO010000054.1 GCA_026984715.1 Chromatiales bacterium
CTCGATTCCAGGCGGATTGCCCAGCCCTGTCGGTGGTGGCCGGTTCCGGCTGCTTCGATGTAGTATCATACCCGCAGATAGAAAATAGAACACAGGAAATGCTCCGATGCCGCACTCAGCCAACAACAATATGACCACCAAAATATTGATCTGGATGGTTGCGGGTTTGATCGTCGGGTCGCTCATCAATATCCTCGCCGGGGAGAGCGGGTTTGTCCAGGATTATCTCGTCGATGGCCTGTTTCATGTGGTGGGCGCGCTATTCATCAATGCGCTGAAGATGCTCGTGGTGCCACTGGTCACTTTTTCGCTGATCAGCGGGGTGTGCGGTATCGGGGACATCGGCACTCTGGGGAGGGTAGGGGTGCGGGCTTTCGGGCTGTTTATGTTGACTACCGCTCTGGCGATTACCCTGGCGATAACTGTGGCGGTTGTGGTGGCTCCGGGAGAGGGGTTCGATATGCGGATGATGGGGCACGCCGGCTTTACTCCTCCCCCTGCTCCGCCCCTGAGCCAGGTGATCATCGATCTGATTCCTACCAACCCGGTAGCAGCCTATGCCAACGGCAATATGTTGCAGATCATCTTTTTCACCATTCTGTTCGCTATCTGCCTTCTGATGATCGGGGAGCGGGGTCGCTCGATTTCGGAGGGAGCGGAGAAGATGAATGATGTGATGATGGAGGTGGTCAACCTTGTAATGCATGTGGCGCCTGTCGGGGTGTTTGCCCTGATGGCCAAAACCTTTGCGCAGCAGGGCCTTGGGTTGATTCTGCCGATGATCAGCTACTTTGGTGTGGTGGCGCTGGTGTTGCTCCTGCACATGACCGGTACCCTGATGCTGCTGCTGAAACTGCTGGGCAGGGTCAGTCCCCTGATGTTTCTGCGAAAGATGCGTACCGTTCAGGTGTTCGCCTTCAGTACCTCCAGCTCCAATGCCACCATTCCGGTAACGCTGCGGGCGGTGGAGAAGCGTTTGGGAGTCGATAACTCCACCGCTTCTTTTGTGGTGCCTTTTGGCGCCACTATCAACATGGATGGAACCGCCATCATGCAGGGGGTGGCTACAGTATTCATCGCCAATGTATATGGTATCGAACTGGGTATCGGCGGATATCTCACGGTAATCGGAATGGCGGTTCTGGCCTCTATCGGGACGGCGGGTGTGCCTGGTGTCGGACTGATTATGCTGGCGATGGTTTTCAACCAGGTTGGATTGCCGGTCGAAGGGATCGGCCTGATCATGGGCGTCGATCGCCTGCTGGACATGATGCGCACCGCTGTCAACGTAACCGGAGATGCCGCAGTCACCACTATCGTCGCCCGGGCCGAGGATGAGCTTTCGCTGGGGACATACTACGATCCTGCAGCCGGCCACATGGAGGAGGTTCACCTGCCCCATGAAGCGGCGTCGGAGGAGTGATACAGACAGATTGTATCCGACTCCCTCACGCTTTTCCCGGCATCTGTAGCCGGGTTGATACCCTCAATCTACGACCAGATATATGTCCAGTTTATTCGGGAGGCAGCCCGGTTCCTGCCTGGCCGAATGGGATTCACATGGCAGGAGATTTTTCGCCGGATGCGGGCGGTTACAGTGGTTCTTCGCCGTTCTTTGCTGCGAACCGGCATGTGGCGGCTGAACGTGACATACTTTGTTCTCCGGTCAATAATTGAAACAGAGCCATGGGATCACCCGAGGAGAACGGCATGGACCTACGGCAGTTTTCCCGACATACCGAGTACAGCTGGCATATCGAGCCGCGGGGTGAGATGCGGGTGCCGGCGGTCATCTACGGCAGTGAGCAGCTTGTTCGCGACATGGACCAGAAGGTCTACGAGCAGTTGACCAATGTGGCTACGCTGCCGGGGATCGTGCAGGCGGCCTATGCGATGCCGGATGCTCACTGGGGCTACGGTTTCCCTATCGGCGGCGTTGCTGCGTTCGATCCCGGTCAGGGTGGTGTTGTCTCCGCCGGAGGTGTGGGTTTCGATATCTCTTGCGGGGTGCGCAATCTCTACACCGGTCTCACTGTGGATGATATTCTGCCGGTGCAGCAGGCGTTGGCGGATATGCTGTTTTACAAGGTTCCGGCTGGTGTCGGCAGTACCGGCGCCATCCACCTGGATGCCGCCGGGATGGAGGCGATGCTGAAGGGCGGAGCCCGCTGGGCGGTGGAGCAGGGGTACGGCAGTGCCGCGGATCTGGCCCATACCGAGGAGCAGGGCTGCATGGCCGGGGCCTGTCCCGAGTATGTTTCCGAACATGCCCGCAAGCGGCAGAAGAGTGAAATGGGAACCCTTGGTTCCGGTAATCACTATCTGGAGATCCAGCGAATCACCGAGATTTTCGATGATGCCGTTGCCCGGGCGTTCCGGCTGAAAAAGAACGATATTATCGTCAGTATTCACTGTGGCTCCCGTGGCCTTGGTCATCAGATCGGTACCGAGTTTCTGAAGAGGATGGTGGTTGCCGCCAGCCAGTATGGGATCCATCTGCCCGACCGTGAACTGGCTTGTGCACCCATCGACTCGCCGCTGGGCCGGGAGTATCTGGGCGCCATGCGAGCGGCCATCAATTGTGCCCTGGCCAACCGCCAGATCATCACCCATCTGGTGCGGCAGGTGTTTGCGGAGATTCTGCCGCAGGCGTGTCTGACTCTGTTCTACGATGTGTCGCACAACACCTGCAAGGAGGAGCTGCACGAGCTGGACGGGGAGAAGCGTCGGCTCTACGTGCACCGCAAGGGGGCCACCCGCGCCTTTGGCCCCGGTCATCCCGATATCCCCGAGGCGTTTCGTGCCACCGGCCAGCCGGTGTTGATTGGTGGCACCATGGGCACCGCCTCCTATATTCTGGTGGGCGCCGAGCAGTCGCTGCAGCGCTCATTCGGATCCGCCTGTCACGGCGCCGGCCGCAGTATGAGCCGTCATGCGGCAAAGCGGCAGTGGCGTGGCAAAAAGGTGGTTGCCGACCTCGAGTACCGGGGTGTGCTGATCCGCTCTCCTTCACTGCGTGGTGTGGCGGAAGAGGCGCCGGGGGCCTACAAGGATGTCAGTTCGGTGGTGGATGCGGCGGACCTGGCGGGACTGGCGCGCAAGGTGGCCCGGCTCGAGCCGCTGATCTGTATCAAGGGGTAGTTTCACCATGCCGGTTCACAACGCCGATATTGCCGATATCTTCGATGAGATCGCCGATCTGCTGGAGATAGAGGACGCCAACCCGTTTCGCGTCCGGGCCTATCGGAATGCGGCCCGTACCCTGCGCGGGACCGGCAGGGAGGTGAGGACACTGCTCGCGCAGGGTGAAGACCTTACCCGTCTTCCCGGTATCGGGCACGATCTGGCCGCCAAGATCGAGGAGATTGTCGAGACCGGCCACACCGCCATGCTTGACAAGCTGCACAAACGGCTGCCACCGGATCTGAGCGAGCTGCTCAAGATTCCGGGTCTTGGTCCCAAGCGGGTCAAGGCGCTCTATCACGAACTGGATATCCACACCCTGGAGCAGCTGCACCGCGCGGCCCGCGATGGCCGTCTGCGCGAACTGCCGGGGTTTGGTCTCAAGACGGAGCAGCGTATCCTGCACGCCATCGAGAGCAGGGTCGGCAGCAGCGAACGTTTCAAGCTGGCGCTGGCAGCGCAGTATGCCGAACCGCTGGTGGAATACCTGCGTGCTGTTCCCGGAGTGAGCCGGGTAGTCATCGCCGGGAGCTATCGTCGTGCCCGGGAGACAGTCGGTGATATCGATATCTTGGTCACGGCAGATTCTGGCAGCCCGGTCATGCAACGCTTCACCGGCTACGATGAGGTAAGGGAGATCGTTTCCCGGGGGCCGACCCGGGCGACGGTGATTCTGCGCTGTGGTCTGCAGGTGGATATGCGTCTGGTTGGGGAGGAGAACTACGGTGCGGCGTTGCACTATTTCACCGGCAGCAAGGCACACAACATCGCCATCCGCACCCTGGCACGGCAGCGGGGGTTGAAGATCAACGAGTATGGCGTTTTCAGGGGAAGCGAAAGGGTGGCGGGCGCTACCGAAACGTCGGTGTTCAAATCGGTGGGATTACCCTGCATTCCCCCCGAGCTGCGGGAAAACCGCGGCGAGATCGAAGCAGCCAGGAAGGGGTTGCTGCCGGAGCTGGTGAAGCTGGCCGACCTGAAAGGGGATCTGCACGCCCACACGGTCGCCACCGATGGCCACAACAGCATCGAACAGATGGCGCAGGCGGCACGGTCACGCGGCTTCGAATATCTAGCCATAACCGAACATTCACGGCGTCTTACCGTTGCCCGTGGTTTGACACCGGAGCGGCTGCTCAAACAGATGGACGAGATCGACCGGCTCAATGAGGAGCTCGAGGGGATCACCCTGCTCAAGGGGATCGAGGTGGACATCCTGGAGGATGGCCGTCTGGACCTGCCAGACGATATTCTCGGCCAACTCGATCTGGTAGTGGCCGCGGTGCACAGCAGATTCAATCTCAGCCGGCGCAGGCAGACCGAACGCATTCTGCGAGCCATGGATCACCCCCATTTCACCCTGCTTGCCCATCCCGGCGGACGTCTGATCCAGCAGCGAGAGCCATACGATGTGGACATGCTGCGCATCATCCGCCACGCCCGCCGCCGAGGCTGTTTTCTGGAACTCAACGCCCACCCCGAGCGGCTCGATCTGCTGGACAGCTACTGCCGCCTTGCCAGGGATGAAGGGGTGCTGATCAGTATCAACTCCGACGCCCACAGCACCATGGATTTCGACAACCTGAAATATGGGGTAGGGCAGGGGCGTCGTGGCTGGCTGGAGAAAAAGGATGTACTCAACACGCGGCCGCTGGGCAAGCTCAGGGGACTGCTAAAGCGAACGATGCAGTAACTGTAAAACTTCCCGTTGTTCCGGTGGTTTGATACCCTTGCTCATCATATTATTCTGCAGGGTGCCACCGACTATTCAAATGAGAGCCATGAGAGCCCGGACCCGGGTAAAGATATGCGGAATCACCCGCCCGGAAGATGGCATCGCCGCCGCGCAGGCCG
>JALSRO010000055.1 GCA_026984715.1 Chromatiales bacterium
ATACGCAAAGCCGCCGTGGCCGGCATGTTCTACCCCGCCGATGAGACCGAACTGCGCGAGACGGTCGACCAGTTTCTTGCGGCAGCACCATCGCTGTCGGCGAAGCCGAAGGCTCTGATTGTTCCCCACGCAGGCTATATCTATTCCGGAGCTGTTGCAGCCAGGGCATACAAGGCGGTGGAGCCCGAGGCAGACTGGATTGAGCGGGTGGTACTGCTGGGTCCGGCGCACCGGGTTGCCATCGACGGACTGGCTCTGAGCAGTGCCGACTACTTCGCCACCCCCATTGGGATGATTCCTCTGGATCGAGAGACAGCACGGGGGCTGCTTCTCCTGCCGCAGGTACGCATCTTCGACGAGGCCCATGCGTTGGAGCACAGCCTGGAGGTGCAACTTCCCTTTCTGCAACGGGTGCTGAACAGCTTCACCCTGATACCGCTGGTAGTAGGGGACACTTCAGCCGATGCCGTGGTCGAAGTCATCGAGCAGGTCTGGGGTGGCCCCGAAACGCTGATAGTCGTCAGTTCCGATCTGAGTCACTATCATGACTACGCCACGGCACAACGTTTGGACGAGGCCACCTGCCGGGCCATCGAGACACTTCATCCAGAAGCGATAGGCCACCATGACGCATGCGGGCATATTCCCGTACAGGGGCTCCTTGAGGCGGCCCGCCATCACGGTTTGCGTGCAACCACTCTCGATCTGCGCAACTCTGGTGATACGGCCGGACCCCGGGATCAGGTAGTAGGTTATGGCGCCTGGATCTTCGAATAGCTACTCACCGGAAGAGCGCCATACTCTGCTCGAGACGGCACGGCTCTCGATCCTGCAGGGGCTGGAACGGGGCCGCCCACTCTCCATCGATCCATTCCGCTATCCCGAGCCGCTGCGGGAAAAACGGGCAACCTTCGTGACGCTGCAGATCGGCGGCCGCTTGCGCGGCTGTATCGGTACCCTCGAAGCGATACGACCGCTGATTCAGGATGTCGCCCACAACGCCTGGGCGGCTGCCTTCTCCGACCCCCGTTTTCCACCATTGAGCAAGAGCGAATTCGATTCGCTGGAGATCGAGATCTCCATACTCACGCCACCGGAGTCGATGGTATTCGATTCGGAAGCGGATCTTCTCCGTCAGATCCGGCCGGGGATGGATGGCCTGATTCTGGAGGAGGACGGCTATCGCGGAACATTTCTGCCCAGTGTGTGGAAGTCTCTCCCCGATCCACACGAGTTTCTGCGCCATCTCAAACAGAAAGCAGGGCTACCCCCAAACTACTGGTCCGATACCTTGAAGGTGTATCGATATACCACCGAATCCTTTGGCGAATAATGGATATCAACCCGGCGATCCGTATGTCGCATTCAGGGTTTCAAACAGCTGCCGCAGGGTGCCGGCCGGGATCTTTCCAGGCTACCAGCATGGCCTCGTTGCGAAACCCCTCGCTGATGTCACCCACCCGCCCCTCTTCCCGGTAGAACAACAGACACAACGGGCGAAACAGTTCCAGCAGTTCGTTTCGAGCTAGCCGGAAAACCGGATCCTGCGGCCCGATTGTTTTGTCAATCGCCTCCAGCAGAAAGGTCTGGTAGAAGATTACACCACCGGGTAGCAAAGCAGAGAGAAGGTGAGGAACGAGCGAACGGTCGAGGAAGCGGGTAACCACAATCACATCGAAGCTCCGGGGTGGCGGAGGATCCGCAACGACATCGCGTACTTCGGCAGATATGTCGAGATCCCGCGCACACGCGGTTTCACGCAGCTTATCAATCGCCACCCTGCTGAAATCCCATGCGCTGACCCGCAACCCACCACGCTCCGCCAGAAACAGGCTATTGCGTCCAAGTCCACAGGCCAGGTCCAGCACCCGGCCCTGCGGCGGTAACAGATGCCGGTTCTCCAGCAGCACCTGCGCAGGCCGGGCTGTTACCGTCGCACTCCGGTAGCGCTCATCCCAACGGTCGGCCCCCTTTCTCATCATCGGCGCCAGAATGCCGGCGTCAACAGCACCAGCAGGGTAAAGATCTCCAGTCGCCCCAGCAGCATGGCGAAGCAGAGCATCCACTTGGCCGGATCATTGATATCGCGGTAGTGGAGTCCAACCTCACCCAGCCCCGGACCCAAGTTGTTCAGGGACGCGGCTACCGCCGAGAAGGCGGTCACCTGATCCAGACCGGTCATCATCAGCCCCAACATGATGACGCTGAAGATTGCCACATAGGTGGCGAAGAACCCCCATACCGCCTCGATTACCTGGGGCGGAAGAGGTTTGCTGCCGATCTTGATAGGAATCTGGGCGGTCGGATGGATCAGGCGTTTCAACTCCCGCATCCCCTGTTTGAAAAGCAGCAGGAAGCGGATCACCTTCATCCCTCCACCAGTGGAACCGGCAGAACCGCCAATGAAGCTGATAAAGATCAGCAGCACCGGCAGAAAACCGGGCCAGGCAAAATACTGCACAGTGGTGAATCCTGTCGTGGTACCGATGGAAATCACCTGGAACAGACCGTGATGCAGAGTGCTGCCAAAATCGGGGAACGTGCCCTTGAAGTGGAGATAGACGACGGTCACCACGCTGGTCGCCCCCAGGATGAAGAGGTAGGTCTTGCACTCGGAGTCCTGAAAATAGGGGCGGATACTGGTTGAGCGCCAAGCCAGGAAATGGAGCGCAAAGTTGATGCCCGAAAGAAGCATGAACACCACCGCCACCATCTCGATAGCGGTGCTGTGAAAGTAGCCAATGCTTGCGTCATGGGTGGAGAATCCACCTATCGCCACGGTGGAGAAAGCGTGGGCAACGGCATCGAATCCGCTCATCCCCGCCAGCCAGTAGGACACGGCGCAGGCCGCGGTGAGCCCCAGATAGATGTACCACAACGCCTTGGCCGTCTCGGTGATGCGCGGTGTCAGCTTGTTGTCTTTCATCGGACCGGGCGTCTCTGCCCGGTAGAGCTGCATCCCGCCAATCCCCAGCATCGGCAGGATTGCAACAGCCAGCACGATGATTCCCATTCCGCCGAGCCACTGAAGCTGCTGCCGGTAGAAGAGGATGGAGTGGGGCAGGTTGTCGATGCCGACGATGACCGTCGCCCCGGTGGTGGTCAGGGCGGAGATGGATTCGAATACCGCATCGGTCAACGACATCTCCGGCAGCTCCGACAACATCAGGGGAACGGCCCCGGAAGCCCCGAGCACACTCCAGAACAGAACCACCACCACGAAACCATCCCGCAGACGCAGCTCCTTGCGCTGCCGCCGCACCGGAAACCAGAGCAGCGCACCAAGCGACAGGATGAGCACGAATCCGAGCATGAATGGGTGCAGATCCCCATCACCATAGAGCAGCGCAACCCCCACCGGAGGGAGCATGGTGATGCTGAACAACATCAGCAACAGACCAACGATTCGCTGTATTACTGCAGGCTGCATGGGATTATCGGATGGAGTGGACTCCTGGGTCAGATAAAGGTTACGTCCACCTGGAACAGCCGCTCCACCTCGGGAATGTGCCGCTTGTCCACCAGAAATAGAATGATGTGATCCTCCGGCTCGATGACAGTATCATGGTGGGCAATGATGACCTCCTTGCCACGCACAATGGCACCGATGTTGGTTCCCGGAGGAAGCTTCAGCTGGTCCACGGTACGTCCCACCACCTTGGAGGAGTTGGGGTCCCCGTGCGCCACCGCCTCGATCGCTTCGGCTGCACCGCGACGCAGCGAATGCACCACAACGACATCACCCCGGCGTACATGGGCCAGCAGACTGCCGATAGTGGACTGCTGGGGAGAGATGGCTATATCGATATCGGTACTCTCCACCAGATCCACATAGGAAACACGATTGATCAGGGACATCACCTTGCGCGCGCCCATCCGTTTGGCCAGCATGGCAGAGAGGATATTGGCCTCGTCATCGCTGGTCAGGCCGCAGAACACGTCGGTGTTCTCGATGTTCTCCTCCAGCAGCAACTCCTCGTCCGCTGCATCGCCAAGCAGCACAATCGTCTTCTCCAGCTCCTCGGAGGCAACCCGGGCCTGTTCGGGGTTGTGTTCGATGATCTTGACCTGATAGCTGTGCTCCAGGGCCTTCGCCAACCGCTTCCCGATATTGCCGGCACCGGCGATCATGATCCGCTTGTAGGGCTTGTCCAGGCGGCGAAGCTCGCTCATCACCGCCCGCACATGCTTCTTGGCCACGATGATGAACACCTCGTCGTCCACCTCGATAACCGTGTCCCCGTCGGGAATCACCGGCTTGCCGCGGCGGAAGATGGCTGCCACGCGGGTATCCACTCCCGGCATGTGCTCGCGCAAGGTGCGCAGCGCATTACCCACCAGGGGGCCGCCATAGTAGGCCTTGACCGCCACCAGCTGAACCAGTCCATTGGCAAAATTGAGCACCTGCAGCGCCCCGGGATGCTCGATCAGATGCTGAATATAGTCGGTGACCAGCTGTTCGGGGCTGATGAGCACATCCACGGGAAGGGAGTCCTGGGCGAACAGTTTCTCCTTGTAGGCCAGATACCCTACCCCGCGCACCCGGGCAATCTTGGTAGGGGTATGAAACAGTGTGTAGGCCACCTGGCAGGCCACCATGTTGGTCTCGTCGCTGTTGGTGACGGCGATGATCATATCGGCATCGTCCAGCCCGGCGCGGCTCAGCACGTCCGGGTAGGATGCGTGACCCACCACAGTGCGGATATCGAGGCGATCCTGCAGACTCTGGAGACGTTCCGTCTCGGTATCGACAACGGTGATGTCGTTGGCCTCGCTGGCAAGGTTTGCCGCCAGGGAGGAGCCCACCTGTCCGGCACCGAGAATTATGATCTTCATGACAGCAGCAGCTCCCTAACTCGCAGATCCGATCAGCAGCACTAGCGGGAGCAGGAGATCTCCCGCGGAAGAGGGCACAATGATACCTCATCCAGCACGACTGTCGCTCACTTTTTGAGACCTGTTATTAACCCGGCAACAATATATATCGTATTCAGCCG
>JALSRO010000056.1 GCA_026984715.1 Chromatiales bacterium
GGTACCTCCGCAGCAGATGGTCGACAGAATGCCGGCAGACTTCCGCGAGGCGCTGAACAAAGATCCCCAGGGCCGGGTAACCTGCCGGGTCTGCCATGAGATAAAGTATCAATGCCTCAGCGACGAGTTCTACCGTCGGGTCGACAATCCCCTGTTCCACCGCGGAGCCCCCTACAAGAAGCGCACCGATCTCTGCTACAACTGCCATAACAAATCGGAATACAAGGGCAAGCACAACCCTCACGATCAGATCAATGACGAGGGTGAGCTGATGACGGACGTCTGCACCTACTGCCACGCCAAGCTGCCGGATCGCAGAAAGGCAAAGAGCATCGCCGATGTCAGCTTCGAGTACAAAAAGCTGGACATGCTCTGCCTGCGCTGTCACACCGACGACGCTTACGCCTTCGGCTGCGTCACCGGTTACAAGGATGACGGCAGTCCCATCTACCACGGAGACAGGCCGGATGAAAAGATGCAGGCCAGAATCGATCAGCACACCAGGGAGAACATCCTCCCCATGGAGCTGGTGACCGGAAACATCTTCTGCGGCACCTGTCACAACCCCCATGAGCTTGGCGTGCAGCGGCGTCACAAGGCCGACGTGGGTGCGGACGCCCACAAGCGGCTCAGAATCAGCAAGAAGGACTCCCACCTGTGTCTCGGGTGCCACGACAAGAAAGACATTCGTAAATTCCAGATTGGAGAGTAGAGTTTGATTGGTCGCATAGTGCAGAGTGTTTGCCTCCCCCCGGCCGGACACCATCGCATCAGGGCACAGAACCCCACCCTGCTCTTCCTGCTGTTTTCCAGTATCTGCCTTTGCCTGCTGCCAGGCCACTCCCAGGCATTCGAGGAGAGCGAACTGATACCGATCCGGCAGATAGCCACGATCGGTGCGAAGGAGGGAAAGGCCCGGCTGCGCCAGCCCAGCTCAGTCCTCGTGGCCAGGAACGGAAATATCTTTGTGCTGGACGGAACAGTCAACCGTGTCGTGGTGTTCTCCCCCAATGGCAAGTTCCTCTACGATTTCGGCAGGAAGTTTCTGGACATGCCGCTGGGCATGACCATGGACAATAAGGGAACCCTCTACGTAACCGACACCAGAAAAGGCCGCATCCAACTATTTTCACCGCAGGGGAAACATCTGCGGCAGATCGAGCTTCCAAAGGGAAGAAACGGGGCCCCCTCCGAACCTGTCGACGTTGCAGTCGACAACAGAAGAAGACTGCTCTATATCGTGGACAACAGAAACCACCGCATCCTGATCCACGACTTGAAAAAGAACAGAATCTTCAAAACCATGGGGAAAATGGGCATGGCGGCAGGAGAGCTGCGCTGGCCCTTTTCCATTACCCTCGATGGCCACGGGCAGGCTTATCTGGTCGATGTCATCAACACTACCGTGAGAACCATCAATCCAGCAGAGAACTGGGCATTTGGCTATGACATTGGAGGCTGGGGTATTCGTAAGGGCAAGTTCTTTCGCCCCAAGGGGATCGCAATAGGCACCGGAGAGAGACTGTTCGTCTCCGACTCCTATCTGGGGGTCGTCCAGCTCTTTGACAAGGAGGGACATTTTATTGCCGTCCTGAGCGACGCCAACAAGAAGATACACCGATTCAAAACACCCGTACGACTCTTCATCGACAACAAGAATCGACTCTATGTGGTAGAGATGGTCGCCAACCGGATAAGCGTCTTCGAGATCCAGAGATGAACAGGTTGTGCCCATCCCTGCTTCTGATGATACTGCTGCAACTGGCTGCTACCGCCACGTTTGCCGCCAGCGAAAAACTGACTCCCAACTCCTCCCGGGAGTGCGCCATGTGCCATATCCGCTGGATGGACGAGTTCAAGAAGGAGGGAGCCAGAGATCTGCTGTACAGCTACCCCACAACCCGGGAAGTCGCCAACGAGATGATGTGCTACAGCTGTCACGACGGTTCCATCGTGGACTCCCGCTGGCGGGTATGGGAGACCTCCCGCCACAAGACCGGCGAGAAGCCCTCCGACAAGATCACCGTTCCCGAAAACTATCCGCTGGACAAAAACGGCAATATCCAGTGCTACACCTGTCATTCCGCCCACGGTGTAGAGAGCAACACCGACATGGCGACAGCCATCTTCCTGCGCGAACCCAACGTCAACTCGTCCATGTGCCGCAAATGCCACAAGGGGAAGGACAGGGGGCCGGATGAGGGTTCGCATCCCGTCGATGTGGAATTCCCCGATTTTCCCAACAAGATCCTCGAGGCCGGAGGTAAGGCCGGGACGGACAAGACCGTGATCTGCGAATCCTGTCACACCCCCCACGGCAGTACCGCAGAGCACTTTCTGGTGGTGTCCAACGAAGGCGACGGCAGCCTGACCCACTCCATGCTGTGCGAAACCTGCCATACCGTTTCACCGGACATCAACAGCAAGGATCCGCTGAGACGCTTCTCGCATCCGGTCGGCGTCAAGCTGCCGAAAGATGCAAGACTCCCCGAGAGGTGGGACAACGGCGAAAAGCCGTTTCTCGGAAAGGGCGACAGCGTCAACTGCCGAACCTGCCACTCTCCCCACAACGGCACCAGGAAGAACCACCTCCTGACCACCAACAAAAAGGGGGACCAGCTCTGCCTCACCTGCCACAGCTCGAAGAAGAGCATCTACGACACCCGGCACGATATCGCAAAGAAATACCCCGACGATGAGAACGCAGCGGGCGAGAGAGCAGCACAGAAGGGAACCTGCCGCAGCTGCCACTTCATGCACAAGGGGTATGGGCCGAAAATGTGGGCAAGAAAAGGGGGCAATCCCACCATGGAGGGAACGTGCCTCTCCTGCCACCGCAAGGAGGGCATCGGAAAGGAGAAGCTCACGGGGAGATACAGCCACCCGGTCGGCGTCGAACCCCAGCGGATCAAACAGAGCGATAACCCGCTGCCACTATTCACAGACAAGGGAAGGCGGGATCCACGGGGGAAGATCTCATGCGCCTCCTGCCACGATCCGCACCGCTGGTCGCCGGACAGCGATGACCGGGGCGTAAATACCAAAGAGGGGAACGTCAACAACAGCTTCCTGCGCAAGGCCAGCACCCCGCAGGGAAAGCTTTGCAACACCTGCCACGCCGAAAAATGGGCGATTCTGGGCAGCAAGCACGACATGGGGCTGATGGAGCCCCGCTCGAAAAACATCAAAGGTCAAACCATCGAGGAATCCGGCGTGTGCGGGGCCTGCCACACCCCGCACAACGCCAATGGAGAGAAGCTGTGGGCCAGGGAGAAGAGCAAGCATGGCCACGATGTCATAGAGCATCTCTGCACCTCATGCCACGCCAAGGGACGGGAGGCCGAAAACAAGACCACCGGAGAAAACAGCCACCCCCTTGGCGTCAAACTATCCAGAACAGTAATGGAGAAGAATGACCTTCCGCTGTTCACAAAGAATGGGGATCGCAGCCCCCGGGGAGGAGTCTCCTGCGCCACCTGTCATGATGTCCACCGCTGGCAGGCGGGTGTGGACAAGGGGCCGGGCAAGCGCAAGATAGAGGGAGATCGGTTCAACAGCTTCCTGCGCAAGCCGAACGACGATTCAGCCACACTCTGCGCCAGCTGTCACCGGGAGAATGCACTGGTCGTCGGAACCGATCACGACATGAACGTGACCGCCACCAGGGCCAAGAACCTGAATGGCGAAACGGTCGAGAAGTCTGGTGTCTGCGGTGCGTGTCATGCTGTTCACAACGCCTTCGGCAGCCTGCTGTGGGTACGGGGCGTTGGTCCCGGAAAAAACCGCAACGAAGCGCTCTGCAAGGGGTGCCATGCAAAACGGAAACCCGCCTCGAAGAAGATCATCGGCAACCCGAGCCACCCCATGAACAAGGCCGTCTCCGATGCACGCCCCACTCTCAGGCGTGAGATCAGGCCATTCTACGAGCGCGGCGCCAAAACCGAACTGCCGCTGTTCAAGCCCAATGGCGAGCGCTCCGAAGAGGGCGACATCACCTGCCCCACCTGCCACAATGTCCATCACTGGGATCCGGATCAGTGGGCGAAGGGAAGCAACAGGAACATCGAGGGTGATGGAGGAAACAGCTTCCTGCGCAAATCGAACCTTCCCAATTCGGCTCTCTGTGCCACCTGCCACACCCGCAAGAGATTCGTAGTGGGAACCGATCACGATATGTCGGTCACCGCACCGCAGCAGAAGAACAGCCTTGGTCAAACCGTCGCCCAGAGCGGAGTGTGCAGCGCCTGCCACGAACCTCACGGCTCCACGGCCGGGGGCTATCTCCTATGGGCCAGACCTCTGGGCAAGGGGAGCGACCTGCCTCAGGAGCAGGTCTGTCTGAGCTGTCACAACAAGGACGGAATCGCCAAAAACAAAGTAGTGACCGAATTCAAGCATCCTCGCAATGTCACCGTCACCGAAGTGTCGCGTCCAGGGCAGAACTTCTATGCGCCAGTCTATGACAGGAAAGGCCGGAAAGTGGAGGCCGGATTGCTCTCATGCCCAACCTGCCACAACCCCCACATCTGGTCTGCCACCAAACCCGGACCGGGAAGCGGAAAACCGGTAGAAGGAAACGCCAGAAACAGCTTCCTCCGCTTCCGCAGCAAAAACGAGATCTGCCGAAACTGCCACGGCCTAGACAGTCTGGTCAGATACAAATATTTCCACACCAAGCGAGTTCGAAGGATGGGACGCTGACAACCGACCAGTTCCCGACATGGCACTGACAGCGGGGCATGTCGGGGCTTCACTATCGTTGGCCTCAGTAGTTGGGGTCAGAGCGAACGGTCAACTCCTTCAAGTTCAGGTTGATCCCCGATCCGAAGAGCACTCCACGACCTTCTTCAGCTCTCCACGCAGCTCTTGGGCAACGACATCCCAACCCCTTCCCTTCACACGGGCCCGAATGATCTCGGGATCCCAGTGACGCTCCAAGCCCTCTTCGATCCCTTTGGCAAGGTCAACCTCATCT
>JALSRO010000057.1 GCA_026984715.1 Chromatiales bacterium
CAATCCGGATGTACTATGAGGACAATCCACAGCGGCAACGGGACGAGGCCCTGCGTTCCTGCGGCATCGCGGCGCAGACCCTAATGCTGGCAGCCACTGCCATGGGCTACGAGAGCTGCCCCATGGATCTGTCAGACTTCGATGCCATGGCCGAACTGATCGGCCTGCCGGAGGATCATTTGATCGCTTTGTTCGTGGCCATCGGAAGTGGCACTGAGGCGCCTTGGTCGCGAGGTGGGAAGCTGTCTTACGAAGAAGTGATTCTGACGGATCGATTTGAGGGTGAACCGTAGCAGGTGTACCGGGTAGCGGGGTGCAGTATCTAACCCTCCTGACAATCCACATCTAACCTGTTGATTACGCGCCTTGTTCGGCTGTGGACTTCCGGACTTCGCCTCGTGCTCGTCCTCTCGAAAACAGAGAGGAACGGCCAGATCAGAGAGAAATCCCGGGCTGGAGAGTGCGGAGAGGCGACTCTTGAAGTCCGCGGGTTTCCGCAAGAACCCGCGGGAATACAAAGCCTTCCGTAACGAAAAAGGCCAACCCGTCCGGGTTGACCTCGTGGGGCGGCGACTACCGAATAGTATTTGTAAGTTATTGTTAATGCAGGATAAGAGTTTTTAGGAATAACACGGGTACCCCGAAAGTTACCCCAGAATGTTGCGGGTCACCGCTGCTTGAGAAGGACATCCTACACCCAATCATCCAGCGATTCCCCCAACAGGTTCAGCCGCGCCGCCATCCCAGCCAATGACATCTGCACGAAGGCATCGTGCTGCGCGGTCAACCGCTCGAAGGTCTTCCAGTGCATCCCCTTGGGCTTCCAGCCGTTGCCGTTGAGAATACCCGGCTCCCATTCCAGCTTGACGCGGATTCGGTCCGCCTTCCTTGCGGCCCGATCATCCCAGGTTTCCCGCTGGCTGGGGTAGGCCAACTGATAGCAGTGTCGGCAGGCAAAGATGCCGCCGCCGTAGAGAATCGCCACGCGCCGACCGCAACCACGGGCAGGGCAGAGGAACCAGGGGCGTTTCCCGCCAAGGTTACAGGCGGTCCAATCGAGATAGACGGGGTAGCTTTCATCCTTCCAGTCTTCGCCGCCGCTCCGGTGGCGATAGGTGAGGATCACCCGGTCCGGTTCGGTACGCACCCGGATGGAGGCGACTATTTCGCTATGTCGTGACCACTGCCAGACGAAGGAACGGTGCGGCGTGAGCAAGCCATCCCGCTTCCAGCGTCGCACGTCGATGGATCGGTAATCGTCGGTGGTGTCTTTCGCACCCCAGTACCAATGACGTCCGCTACCCATGCCGCCCATGTTTGCCTCCAGATTTTTTAACCGAAATCATTTGGGAAATTCACATCATTGTGTCGGCCCTTGCGGGCCTTGGTTGGTCGTTACTGGTTTGCCGTGGCTTTGGCAAAAAGCGTTCACAATATCGCCGGTCGGTATCCCACAATCCGGCGATGGCTTCCGGCTCGCCTTTCGCGCAGTGGCCAAGGTGTGGATGGTCTATCCGCTCGAAGTGGATGCAGTCGCCGCAGTAGACGGAGCAGGGGCGCGGTATCGGTTTATCCACTACGCGGTTCCAGCACCATGGGCAGCCCAGTACCTTACCGGAGAACCACAACCAGATTGGGCCGCAGTGCTTGCAGGTGGCCTGCTCGGTGTAGTGCTCGGGGCGGTTGCCCTGATCCATCCTTTGCCGTTGCACCAGTGAGCGGGCAAATGCGGACAGGGTATCGGCGCTGATCGTGCCCTTGCGCCAGTCGTCGATGTCTTCTGGTGCCAATGCTTTCTTTACTTCGGCCGGAGTGATGTCGAGTCCCCGGCAGGCATCGGCCAGTGCTTCCAGCAGTTTGGAGCTTTCCTGTTCTGAATCCCTATACGCAGAATCCGCAATATCCGCACAATTCCCCGTCTCAGTAGGTTTCTGCGTATTCTGCGAATTGTGCGTATGGGGCGTTCTGGTCGAAGGGTTTACCCCGAGGGTATCGCGCCAACTCATCGCCAGGACCTCGCAATCTCGGGCCGTACTCGCACCAGGGGCGAGGGCGGACGGCCGGGACCATCACGCGGCGGTTCGATCACCTCCAGGTAGCCACGTTCTTCCAGTGCCTCCAGGGCTTCGCGCAGCTTGGCGACGCGGGGGAAGGTGCCGCGCAGGGCGTTGAAGGCTTCGCGCACGGTGAAGCGATCCAGTCGGCCCCGTTCGATCCAGTCCCAGACCAGCCGGGCAGCGGCAATGGTGGGATCGGCCCCCATCATGTCCAGCGCTGCCAGGCTGTGGCGGGTGATAACGGCCATGATCTCCAGGGCGCCGTTGATGGTCTCGGCAGTGATGGCGGCTTCCCAGGGTGTGCCGTGGGCGTGCTTGATGCCGTGAAGTACCCCGGCCAGACGTGCCGCCGCCCCCGGCGCCTTGCCTGCCCAGTCGGTAAAGTGCTCCAGCTCGCGGCCCGGTTGCATCTGCACCTCGATGGCTTGGGCGAAGGCGTACCACTCTGCATAGGCTTCTTCGCTCAGGCGCAGCAGGTGGGGGCGTTCCTCGCCATGTTCGTCGGTGAATGACTCCCAATCCAACATGGCACGGAGACCGGCGGCATAAGCATCGCGCACCCCTTCGGGTAC